>JAJRYM010000090.1 GCA_024275775.1 Nitrospirota bacterium | reverse complement strand
ACATAAGTCGGCAAACGTTCGCTTCCCGTCCCCTCGCCGGACGAGTCGCCTTCTTCCTGCGCCTTCGCCCAGTGCCGTTTGTCGGTTACTTTCACTTTTACCTTTTCTTCGCTCATTTCGCGAGTTCCTCCAGTTGCTTTATAGAAATTTCATCAAGCGCCGTTTTACTCAGCAGGTAATCCCCGCCTCCCCTTACCCTGCCGAACAGCAGGTTTTCAGCTTTTTTGTATTTAAATATATCCAGATATATTTTACGGGTGCCGTCAAGACTAGCCAGCGAGATGGACGCAAGTTTTGCTTTGCCCGCCGTTCCGGCTTTCGGTTTCCCGACGTACTCCATATTTAAAAGTGCGGATACGATGGGATTGACCTTTTCCGGCCTGATTCTCTGCTTCACCGGTTTCAGCATCATCCACCGGCCTTCGGGCTTTTCCAGCTCGACAAACATATCCCCCCGCGCAACGGAAAGTTTCCATACAAGGTTTTCTGGAATATTAAAAATATGGCGGTCCAGAAAATCTTCCGCTTTCGCGGGCAGGCCGTCAAAAAACGTCAACGGCAAAAGCATAAGTCCCGAAGCGCCGTCAGGTTTTACTATCACGCCTTTTTCGATTTCGTCCTTTGCCCCCACAAGAAGGGAGAACGGCGAGCTCTGGTCGGTAAACCTAAAAGTGATTTTGGCGGTCGGGGGCGAGAGGCCGGCTTCCTTATCGTCCATCGGCGCGTCGATAAAACCGGAAGCACGACCGTTCAACAGCGTATTCACGAAGCCGTCCGCTTTCTTCCTGTCGGCTCGGCCGATTACGGGAGATTTTATCCGCCAGTCGCCCTGCCGGGTTTTTTCGATTTTTATTATCTCGCCGCCGCGCTCGTATTCCAGCATGGAGATCCTTTTGCCCTCGGCGGTAAAAATTCTCTTTTCCCTCAAATCGAAAAGTTTTTTTACAATAGCGTTCCTCAACCTGACCGGCGCTGTAAATATGCCTTTCACGCGACTGCTCGCGCCGTAAACATTCCTCATGGTCGGCGTGTAATCGCCCACCGAAACCGCCCGGGGCGGCGAAGAAGAGCCAGTAAAAAATTCGACTTTCGCGAAAGGCGGCTGTAGATGAAAATCCGAAAGGTTGCCGGCGGCATCGGTCAGAATTTCATCCAGAAACATCTCGGCAACCAATGAAACAAGCTTGTCTATCACCATGTTATCGGCGTCCGTTTTAACGGGCGAACTGATTTTCCAGCCCCCTGTTTCGCGGATTATTGCGACACTTTCCTGCTCCACGGTGACTACCAGCTTCGTTACGTCGGCCGGTTTTATATCCAGAATTTTCTTTTGTTCTTTTTCGGCCGTCTCTTTCTTTTGATCAGGCAGGTATTCGTATTCATACGCGTAAAAAATGCCCGCCGCCAGAATAATGAAAAGAAAAAAGGTGTCTCGAAAACTCAAGAACGTCTCCTTCTTACGTTCACCCATACGCCGACTATCAGCATAAGAAGCGGCAGGCCGACAATGCTTATTCCGGCTACTGCGTACGTTTCGTTCTGTGAAAAAATCATCGGATCCATATCCGCCGCTTTGGGGCGTATGGAGATGCGCTCCACATCGCCGGCCAGCCAGTTTGCGATATTAAGAAATAAATCCCGGTTCCCGCCGAACCCGATATAAGAGTTGGCCGCGAAATCCGAATCGCCTATCACTATGAGCTCGCCTTTCCTGCCTTGCGGGTTTGCCTTGTTCTCTATCTCGGCAACCGCCGCGAGAATAAGCGGGCCGTAACTGTCTTCCTGTTCGTTGAACGCAACCCGCCCGTCGGCAAGCTCCTTCCGGCTGGACTCCCCCCAGCTTTCGTCAAGCGTGGTTGCCAGTATTTCCGCTTTTTCGCCGTCCGGTTTCAGCGAACGGGCCAGCGGGAAGATCGTTATATATTTGAAATCTTTTGTTACCGCGTGCTGTTTGCTATAGGAGGTAACGGCAGGCGATAGATAATCACCGCCGAGGGTTTTGCTGTATTTATCCACTATTACGTTATCCATCGGTTCAATGCCGTATTCCGCAAGGAAAGCGATTGTCGTTTTGAGCGTCATCGGGTCTACGAGGAAAAGAGCCCTGCCCCCGCTGTTGAGATAGTCCCGCAACATCTTAAGCTCTCCTTCAAGGAGGTCTTTGGCGGGGCCTGCCACAATTATTACGGAAGCGTCGGCCGGTATTTTCTTTGTCTCTGTGAGTACAAGCGTCTCCGGTTTGAAATTCTCGTTTTCCAGTGCAAGGGCTATCTGCCGGTAATCCCGCGGTTTCGTTCCTTCTATATCCTTTTCGCCGTGCCCGCCGGTGAAATAGACTTTCTTCACTTTGTCGGATGAAACTTTCACGATGCTGTTGGTGAGATTTTCTTCGGTAAGCCGGCCGGAGAACGACTCTTTTCTGCCGTCGCTCCCTTCGACCACGAAGGTGTTGTAACGCAGAACTTTGTATTTTTTGGCCGTAAGAGGATATTTGTCCGGGTCGACGAACTCCCATGTGAAAAACCTGGAATGGTACCGATACCCTTCCAGCATTTCCCGCGCCTGCCTTCGGGCGCCCGGATCGTCCTTCACGAAGGCTACGGTTTTCACTTCGGCTTTAAGATTTTCTAAAGTCTTCACCGTTTGATCCGAAAGCGTGTACTTTCCTTTCTCCGTCAAATCCAGTCTGGAATAGTGGCGGGCGGAAAGATAATTCACCAGCCCGATTAATCCCACAACCGCGATCATGTAAAGCATGAGATTGGAACCCCACGCGAAAAAGCTTCTCTTCACCCGCGAAACCTCCTCGACTCCAGCGCCCGCAGAGTTGCGATAATGAACAGCAGGCCGAAACTAAGGTAGTACACGACGTCTCTGGTATCGATAACACCCGCCGCGAAGGAATGGAAGTGCTCCCGAAGGGAGATGTAACGCATAATGTCGGCTATCGGCATGGTGGAATCGCCCGCTACCGCGCCGACAAGCCAGAAAAGCATTATCGCGCCGAAAGAAACGGCCGCCGCGATTATCTGGTTCTCCGTAAGCGATGAAATGAATATGCCTAGCGAGATGAAAGCGAAGCCAAGCAGTAAAAGCCCCAGATAGCCGGCAACCGGAACGCCCGGTGGAAACGGTTTGAAATAGAGAATCATGGCGCCGTAGGAGGCGGTGAGCAACAGCATGGAAAAATAAACCGTAAGAACGGCAAACAGCTTGCCCAGCACAAGCTCCGTGCCCCTCAAGGGATAGGTAAGCGCAAGCTCGATCGTGCCGGTTTTCTTTTCTTCGGAGAAGGATTTCATCGTCAACAGCGGAACCATCAGGAGAAGAAGAAAACTGAAAGTATGGAACATAGGAGAAAATATCCCGTCCGTTACGTTCAGTTGGGGGAGTTTAAACTGGTAATTCGTGCGTATCACCTCAAAGCTTATCCGGGCGTAGTCGTTGAGAATGAGAATAAAGAAGATACCGGAAACTACAAGGAATATCACACCCACGAAGTAGGCTATCGGCCCCGAAAAATAGACCTTCAGCTCTTTGAGATAAACGGCAAGAATATTTTTCATTCTTTCGTATCTTCCTCCGTAACCAGGTTGACAAAAACATCTTCCAGCGTGAGGAGTTTCTTTTTAATTTCCAGCAGTCCCAGCCCTTTCTGAACAATCGCGGCCGAAAGCAAAGGCCTTATATCCCGTTCCGGCTCCGTTTCAACCACCAGCCTCACCTCTTCCGGCCGGGGCGACTCGGCGAATCTCACATCCGTAACGCCTTCAACAGCACTCACGCAGTTATCGGCATCCTCCCGCTTTCCCTCTACCGCGATTTCCAACACCGGTCTGTTCTGACTGCCGGCCACGAGACTGTCCGGCCTGTCTTCCGCCACTATCCTGCCCTTATGAATAATGACCACGCGGTCGCAGAGGAGGGATACTTCGGGAAGAATATGGGTGCTAAGAATAACCGTCCGCTCGCCTTCGGCCAGGTTTTTTATTACTTTGCGTACTTCCACTATCTGCTTCGGGTCCAGCCCTTCGGTCGGCTCGTCCAGAATAAGCACCGGCGGGTCGTTAAGAAGAGCCTGCGCAATGCCTACGCGCTGGCGAAACCCTTTTGAAAGCTTGCCTATAAGCTTTCCCTCTACGCCGCCAAGGCCGGTTAGCTCCATCGCCTCGCCAACCTTTCTCTTCTTTTTATCGCCCCAGAGGCCTCTCGCCCGCGCCACGAATGCCAGAAACTCGAGAACCTTCAGCTCCCTGTAAAGAGGAACCGATTCCGGCAGATACCCGACCCGTCTTTTAACTTCCAGCGGCTGTTCAAAACAGTCGTACCCCGCCACCACAGCTTTGCCGGAAGTGGGAGGCATGAAACAGGTAAGAATGCGCATCGTGGATGTTTTTCCCGAACCGTTGGGGCCGAGAAATCCCAGAATCTCCCCTTTGCCTACGCTGAAGGAGATGCGATCGACGGCAATCAGATTGCCGTAACTTTTCGTCAATTCGTTTACTTCAATCATTGCCGAATATTAAAGAACATAAAACGGTTCATTTTCAATAAAATCCACACCGGCTTAAGTCAAGGCGATTAAAGCCCGCCTTCCGCCGAAGATAACTTAAAAGAATAACATTTATCCCCGTTTAAAGGTGAAGTACGCCGGTATCCCGCCACAGCGAAAGTAAAAAGCGGCTATCTTCGGTATTCGAAGAGCTCCGGCTGAAGGATATCCATATCGTACCGTTTTATCGGGTAATTCCCGTCGAAGCAGGCGGTGCAGAAGTCTTCCCCTCCATTCTTGAAAAGGGAGAGCATCCTTTCCTTGGAAAGGTAGGCCAGCGTGTCGGCCTTGAGAAACTGCCGTATCTCCTCCACCGTGAAATTCGCCGCGGCCAGTTCCCCTTTTGTGGGAGTATCTATGCCGTAAAAGCAAGGGCAGATTGTGGGCGGCGAGCTTATCCGCATGTGAACCTCTTTCGCGCCGGCCGCTTTTATCATGCCGATTATCTTCTTGCAGGTAGTCCCGCGCACTATGGAATCGTCAACCACTACCACCCTTTTGTTTTTTATCAGCTCACGAATCGGGTTCAGTTTGATTTTGACGCCGAAATGCCGAATACGGTTTTCAGGCTCTATGAAAGTGCGCCCTATGTAATGGTTTCTTATCATCCCCATGTCGAACGGTATGCCGGACTCCTCCGCGTACCCCATAGCCGCCGGCACGCCCGAATCCGGCACGGGGATTACAAGATCGGCATCTACTGGCGCCTCATGGGCGAGCTCCCGGCCGAACCCCTTCCTTATCCTGTGTACCGACTCGCCGAAAATGATGCTGTCCGGCCGCGCGAAGTAAACGAACTCGAAAACACAGTGGCGATGCGGTTTTTTCTGGAACGGGAAAAATGATTTCACACCTTCCGGCGAAACATGAACGAGCTCGCCCGGTTCGACATCCCTTACGTATTCGCCTCCTATGAGGTCGAACGCGCAGGTTTCGGACGCGAACAGCGTGGCGTCGCCCAATTTCCCCATCGCAAGCGGGCGGAATCCGTAAGGGTCCCGCACGGCAATCATTTCATTTTCATTCATCGCCAGAAGCGAATACGCCCCGCTTACCTGATGGAAAGCGTCCACAACGCGGGGAAGGAAGCTCTTTTCGGCCGATTTGGCGATAAGGTGCGAAATCACTTCGGTATCCATGCTTGAACGGAAAATCGAACCGCGCTCCTCAAGCTCAGCCCGCACCGACGCCGCGTTCACGAGGTTGCCGTTGTGGGCAAGCGCAAGATAGCCGTTGGCGTACTCTATGGCGAGCGGCTGGCAGTTTTTGATATGCGATTCGCCGGTGGTGGAATAACGGTTGTGGCCGATGGCTATATCCCCCATGAGGCGGGCGATAGCATCTTTTTTGAACACATCCGCCACAAGCCCCATGCCGAGTACCATATGATGATCCTCGCCATCCGAGGAAACAATGCCTGCGCTCTCCTGCCCGCGATGTTGCTGGGCGTAAAGGCCCAGATAGGTGACGTTCGCCGCTTCCGGCGAGCCGTATATGCCGAAAACGGCGCATTCATCGTGGAACTTTTTTTCCATCTCTTCCATTACACCCACATCATTATTATTTTTGAATTTTCGGTCGGTTTCAGAAAGGTGCGTTCCCTTCGAAACCTGCGGTAGCGGAGGCGATTGACTCGTACAGTATATCCGTCATTTTCCCAAGGTCGTCAGCGGTAGCGGTCAATATCGGAAAGAATACCACAATATCGCCGAGAGGTCTTATAATCAATCCTCTTTTGCGGGCTTCCAGTATCACTTTCTGGCCGGTTCTCAGCGACGGTGAAAACGGTTCTTTCGTTTCCCTGTTTTTTACCAGTTCGATGCCAGATATCATTCCCAACTGGCGTATATCCCCGACGTGGGGCAGGTTTTCAAACCTTACCAGCAGGTCGCTCAGATGCTGGCTTTTGGCTTCCAGAGATTCGATAATCTTCCCTTCCCCGTAAAGTTTAAGCGATTCAAGCGCCACGGCGCAGGCGGGCGGATTGGCGGTGAAGGTATGGCCGTGGAAAAAGGTTTTCCGCTCGTCGTAACTTCCAAGGAAAGCGTTATAAATTTCGTCGGTGGCCATGGTAGCCGCTATCGGCAGTACGCCACCGCCCAGAGCTTTCGAGATAGCCATGATATCCGGCTCTACCTCCTCATGCTCGCAGGCGAACATCCGTCCCGTCCTGCCGAAACCTACGGCAACTTCGTCGGCTATCATCAAAACATCGTATTTAGAGCAGGCTTCGCGCACTCTTGCCAGATACCCTCGCGGAGCGGTTATGATGCCGCCGGGGCATTGCACCCTCGGCTCTATTATGAAAGCGGCCGTCTCCTTGTGGTTTTCGGCGACGATTTTTTCCATCTCCGCCGCGCAGGCGAGCGAGCAGTCGTGATACGTTTTCCCAAGGGGGCACCGGTAACAGTAAGGCGATGGCGTAAATATCACATCGGTCAACAGCGGGCCGAACAGTTTGCGGTACATCTCCACCCCGCCCACGCTCATCGCGCCAAGCGTATCGCCGTGGTACGCTTCGCCAAGCGCTATGAATTTCGTTTTTTTCGGCTGAGGTTTTTCCCTCTGCCGGAAATACTGTACGGCCATCTTCAGCCCCACCTCCACGGCCGTGGAGCCGTTGTCGGAATAAAATACTTTTTTAAGCGGCGCCGGAGTTATATCCACAAGCCGGCCGGCCAGCTCTATAGCGGGGCGATGGCTGAGCCCTAGAAATGTCGAATGTTCAAGCCGGGCCGCCTGTTTGGCAAGGGTTCTCACAAGCCGGGGGTTGCCGTGGCCGTGCACGTTCACCCAATACGCCGAATGGCCGTCGTAATATTCCTTGCCCCCAATATCTCTGAGCTTCATTCCATGCGCCGAATCGATTATCAGCATATCCTCTTCCACCCATTCCCTCATCTGCGTAAACGGATGCCAAACGCATTCCCTGTCGGTCGATTCCAGCTTCTTCCTCAGCGACGGCGCCGTGCCGCGGTTCAGAAAAGTTATCAGCTCTTTTGCCGAAACATGTTCTTCAACGTGGGCGCGGAATTTTTTACTGTCAACATCTCCATGCCTAACGGCGTCGGTAAACGGAAGCACGCCCAAAACGGGGTAATGCCCGACCTTTTCAATCCATTCCACATCCGGTTCGGGATGTTTTTTCGCCCGCGTCTCAACCACAAACAGCCCGGCTATTTCCAGTCCGTTCATCTCCGCCGAGAGGATGGCGCTGAGCGTCTGATGTATCATCCCCAGTTCCGCATGAGTTACGATGACTACCGGTATATTCAGCAGTTTTATGAGGTCGGGCCAGAAACTTTTCTCGGTGAGCGGAACCATTAAACCGCCGGCTCCTTCCACAATCACCAGATCGCGGTTTTCCGACAGCTCCTCGAAAGAAGAAACTATCCTGCTTAAATCTATATTTCTGTTTTCTTTCTTCGCCGCGTGATAAGGGGAAAGAGGCGCCGTGAAACAGTACGGCACGGCAAGGTTTATCGGGTCGTCCGCGCGGGATATTTTCCGTATGAAATCAAGATCCGGCGAGGCCGGTTTTCCTTTTTCGGTTTTCACGCCGGTCTGAACAGGTTTCATCGCTCCCACGTTCCTGCCGGCTTTCCGCAGTAAATGCGCCAGCGCCCCGGCCGCCACGGTTTTCCCCACGCCGGTTCCGACGCCGGTTACAAAAAGCCCTTTGTGTTTCATCCCTTTATCCCCGATAGATAAACAACTCTGTAAGTGGCCTGCACCGTACGGCCTAGTTTGGAATAGATATCGACGGTTTTTCTCAGAACGTCTCTCCGCGGGAGGTTGTCCGGCCTGCCGGGCGCCGTAGCGCCTATCCCTTTAAGCGTTTTTAGAAGAGTTTCAACCGAATCGTAACTTTTCACAACGGATACAGTTTTGCCCGCAACCTCTTGGAAGCCGGCCGACCGCATATTCCGTGCAATCTCCGCCATGCCCGGCAGTGGCGCGAACCGCGCTTCTTCACCAGTGCATTCACGGCAGGCGCGATCATAGGCAGTTCTCAGCTCGATAAGAGTGCCGGGTCCCAGCGTGCTGAACAAAAGCGCTCCTCGCTTTCTGAGCACCCCCGCTATTTCGCCGAAAAGCTCCGCGTTCTGGGGCGTCCACTGCAAGGCCAGCGAAGATACCGCAAGGTCGAAGCCTTTTTCCCGAAAGGGAAGCTTCCCTACGTCTGCGGCTATGGAACGCGAAACGCCGGCACGGCGCGTGGCCGATGCCATCGGCGGAGCGATATCAATCGCCGTTACGTCCGATTCGGGCCATCTCTCGGCGGCATCCCTCGAAGTAAAACCGGTGCCGCTTCCGATATCCAGTATCATGCGGGGCGCGGGAAAAATATCGCCGGAAAATTCCTGAACAAGTTCCCGGGAAACTTCTTTCTGGAAAGCGCCGTATCTGTCGTATCTGGAGGCGCTTTTGCCGAACGATTTTTTTACTCTTTCGGTAATCATGCGCAACGGCCTAGAAAATCTTTAAGCGCCGCGTTAAAGACCGACGGTCTGCTGAGGAAAGGCGCGTGGCCGCACTCCTCGAACAGAATCGTTTCGGCGGATTTTAAAAGAGTCGTCCATAAGTTTGTGACTTCGATAGGGACGATCATATCACTCTGTCCGTGGCATATCAAACAGGGCGTCTCCATGCCGCCCGCCTCGGCGCGGACGTCGTCTTCATACAGGCTTTCAAGAAGCTCCATAGCCGAATTTTCGTCCGGCGGAAAGGAATCGTCGAAAAAAAGAGACCTTATTTCCTGCGCATCCTTTTCCGCAAGGCCGGTCTCCGCCTCGAAAAAACTCATTATGAAGTAACCAAGCGCCGTGCGGAAACCGACCTTGAGCTTACGCTGGAAATAGCGCGCCTTTGTGGGATGAACCGCCCATTTATCGGTTTCGGACGGCGCAAGGTAGCACGGCGTTCCGCCGACTATCGTAAGCGATTTCACGAACTCTCCGCCCAGCTCCAGCGCCGCGCGGACGGCGACCTGCCCCCCCAAAGACCAGCCGACGAGGTGCGCTCCGCGAAGATTCTGTTTCACCATCAGATCGGAAAGCATCCCGGCGCACCGCTGGATTGTAAGCCTGCCTGTTACCGGCGCGGCCCCGCCGTGACCCGGCAGGTTGACTGTTACAACGCGAAAATTTTCCGAGAAATATTCAACCTGTTTCTTCCAGACGGATGAACTTACGCCCCAGCCGTGTATGAAGATAAGAGGCTGGCCGATGCCTGTTATACGATGGGCAAGCAATGCTCAGCCTTTTATGCGGAACTGACGCTCATGATCCCGTTCAACGGCCTTCCGCTTGAGCGTTTCCCGCTTGTCGTAAAGTTTCTTTCCCTTGCCGAGACCCAGCTCGACTTTTACCCAGCTATTCTTGAAATAAATTTTCAGCGGCACGATGTTAAGCCCTTTTTCCTGGCATTTGACCATGAGCCGCTGGATTTCCTTTTTGTGTAGCAGGAGTTTCCTGTCGCGCATCGGTTCATGGTTATAAACATTGCCCTGCTTGAATTCCGATATATGCAAATTCTGAAGATAAAGCTCCTCGCCTACCGGCCACGCGTAGGCATCGCCCATGCGGACGTT
>JAJRYM010000089.1 GCA_024275775.1 Nitrospirota bacterium | reverse complement strand
TATGATGAAAAAATAAAAAATCGCAAACAGTAAAATCAACGGCGCGAAGCTCATAAACGTATCGAAACCCGTAACTTTCGCCCCGGGTGGAGGCGCCATGGCATAAGCAACATTGGATAACATCAGTTCTTTCTCCTGTAATTAAGAAAACAAGAAGGTTAATCTAATCGGATACCCGTTAAAATTCAAGAAAAACCGCAATTGGGGCAGGAAAGAAAACACGGCTTTGTTGAAACCAATCCTCTCCGCAGGTCTCTAGAAAGGGTAAAGGAGTTCAAGGAAACCAGTAGAAAGGAGTAGAACATGAAAATAAATGTTGGAACAGCGGACAGAATATTCAGGATTATTCTCGGTCTTGTACTGCTGTCGCTTATTTTTACAGGCCCTAAAACATGGTGGGGGTTGATCGGGATAATACCTCTTTTAACAGGTCTTTTGAGAAGCTGTCCGGTTTATCTCGCCTTTGGTATTAACACCTGTACATTGCCGAAGCAGGAGCAGGGATAGGAACAGGCGCCGAACTGTACCGTTCCGGCAGACAACCTGATAACCTTAATCGGGTATGAAAAAAGCGACGAAGGGTAAAATCAGGTTTTTTGTATTACTGGCCGTGGCCGTAGTAATCATTCACTTTGTCGTTCTTCGTGTGGTGGATTTCATCGGAAAACTGAAAGCGCCCCTCACCGAGCCTCCGCACATATCGAGAGGAATAGGCAAATAAGCCGGTATAAGCGCTTGCTGTTTACCAGTAGAGAGCTTTAAAGCGCCAGGGAGGCAGAGGGGCTTTCCCTCGCCACAGGCCTATTACCCTTTTTCTGGCTTTTTCTTCCGCGCTGATATAGCGCTCCCTGAAAGGGGGCTTAAGATGTTTTCGGTAGGCCCAGGCCATTCCTCTTTTTATCATTTCCAGATTAACCTCCACCTCTCCCGCGCGAATAACGCATACCTGCCGTCCGTACGTCTTCTCGCCGGTGAGAGTTACCGCCACGCTTTTATAGAGAATAAGATCACGCAGAAGCGCCGAAGATTCTACAGCGTAAGGCTGTCCCGGCTTGCGGCGGTGAGGTTTTTCGGGCGCGTCTATGCCGTAAAGCCGGCAGGTAAACCTGCTTCCATTATCAGGCCGGATTACGGCGGTATCGCCGTCCGTTACCCGAACCACTTTAGCCGTCATCGGCCTGCCCGCGCTGAAACCGAGGAGTAGAGGCGCTAAAAAAATCAGGAAAGTTTTGGCAGTCACCTTCAGGCGACGGCCGGTTCCGGCAGAAGAGAATAATCCTGCCGTCGCCTGCGGGGGATGAACCCTGCATCGCCGATAATATGCCTTATTTCCTTTTCGGTCATTTCAAACGAAACCCCGGCGGCTTTCACAACATTTTCCTCAAGCATGGTGCTTCCCATATCGTTTGCGCCGAAAAAGAGGGCCATCTGGGCGACTTTTGCGCCCTGCGTAACCCACGAGGCCTGAATGTTCGGAATGTTATCCAGCATAATCCGGCTTAGGGCTAGAGTCTTTAAATAATCCACGGAGCCGATTTTTTTATTTATCCCCTGCTTTGCCAGAAGCGTGTTGCCCTCCTGAAACGGCCATGGGATAAAAGCCGTAAATCCGCCGGTTTCATCCTGCAACCGCCTGATTTTATCCATATGGATAAGCCGTTCCCGCACCGTTTCTACGTGGCCGAACATCATTGTGGCGGTTGTCTTAATCCCCAGCCTGTGAGCCGTTCTCATTACGTCGAGCCACTCATCGGCGGTGCATTTTTTGGGGCTGATATCGTTTCGGACGCGGTCCACAAGAATTTCCGCCCCGCCGCCCGGCATCGAATCCAGACCCGCGTCGATGAGCTTTTTGAGAACATCCTCGACGGCAAGAGAACTGACCCGCGCCATGTGGCATATTTCCGGCGGCGAAAAAGCGTGAATATGAATATCGAAACCTTTTTTAATTTTCCTCAAAAGTTCTTCATAATCTTCTATTCTCCATGTGGGATGAAGCCCTCCCTGCATGAGTATCTGCACCCCTTCCAGCTTCTGTGTTTCTTTTATTTTCTCGCTGATTTCCTCGAAAGTCAGAACCCAGCCGTCATCGGCGCCGGGCTTGCGGTAAAACGCGCAGAAACGGCACCCGGAGACGCAGATATTCGTGTAATTGATATTTCTGTCAACGATATAGGTGACGATCCCTTCCGCATGAAATTTCCGGCGGATATCCCCCGCCATTTCCCCAAGTTTCAGGAGATCGCCCGATTCAAAAAGGGCTTCAGCCTTCTCAACCGATATTCTTTCAGCCACGGGAAGGTTTCCTTTCTCTTTCAACCTCAACCGATGCTATACCGCTCGCTCCGGCCTTTGTTACGGTAAACAGAAAATTCCCAAGCTTTATCCTGTCTCCGCCGGCCGGTATATTTTCAGTGTTGCTAAGGATATACCCGGCGAGGGTTTCGTAATCCCCCACTGGGATATCCCATCCGTATTGTTCGTTCAGCATATCTATCTCGGCGCCGGCATCCGCCACCCACCGGTTCGGAGCCAGCTCTTGAACCTGTACCGGAACTTCATCATACTCGTCCTCGATTTCGCCGAAGATTTCCTCGATAAGATCTTCCCTTGTCACTACGCCTATCGCGCCCGAATATTCGTTCACAACCACGGCCATCTGAACCCCTTTTTTCTGCATTTCCGGAAGCAGGTCGGCGATTTTCTTTTTGCGGAAAACGTAAAAAGCCGGGCGCGCCAAGTCGCCCGCTCCGGCCGCCGTTTTGGAAAAACGCAGAGCGTCAAACGCGCTTACGATACCGACAATGTTATAGATTCTTCCGCTGTACACCGGCAGTCTTGAATGCCTCGTTTCATGAAGTTTCTTTTTTACGTAACCGATGGGGTCGTTTTGGGCAACGGCATCCATCTTCGCAAGGGGAATCATGCACTGCTCAACCGTTGTCCGGCGGAAATCGAAAATGCGGTCTATCATTTTCACCTCGTCCGGGTGCAGGTCGAAATCTTTTTCCCCCATCGAGAACAGCCTTCTAATCTCTTCCTGAGACGTTTCCTGAAGCGACTCCGCCTCCCCTTTCGCGCCTCTCCCCAGCAGGAACGATGGGATGCCGGTAAAAATCCAGAGGAAAGGAATGAACAGTTTTTGGGCAACGGCAAGAGGGTAAACGACTATATACGAAAGGCTGTCCGTGAAGCGTTGAAAGAAGGCTTTCGGGAAAACTTCGCCGAACAGAAGGGTTATGGGAGCCATGACTATCACCGCCCAAAAATCTGCTTCCTGCGGATTCAGGCCGGTGAGATAGGCGGTCATTACCGCCGTGCCGGAAAAAACGAAAATATTCGTTCCAAACGACGTCGTGCCATACAGGCGCGCGGGATTTTTTAACTGGCTTTCCAGCATAAGCGCGGCCCTTTCGCCCTTTTCGGCGCGATGCGCCAGCCTGTGCCTGCTCAAAGAAATCAGGGCTATCTCGGAACCGGAAAAAAAGGCTTCCATAACAACGCAGACGGCAACTATTAATAAAGTTGTGGTGATATCCATCAGTTTTCCTTCTTTTCCGCAGGAAGCGGGACGGGGATTTTAACCGACAACTGCTGTATCCTGGCGCCCTTCATTTTCTTTATTGTGAATTTGCAACCGCCGTCGGAAACGGACTCCCCTTCTCTTGGCATTCTGCCGAAAAGGTGAAAAGCCAGCCCGCCCACGGTATCGACATCCTCCACCTCGAAATCGAAATTGAAAAACCGGTTGAATTCCTCCAATGCAAGCCGCCCCGAAACATGGTAGCAGTCGGGAGCCACACCGCTTATTTTTGAAATATCTTTTTTACCGCCCTCTTCTCCTACAATTTCTTCGAGGATATCATCCATGGTAACAAGCCCCTGAACGCCGCCGTATTCATCCATCACCACGGCAAGGTGGATATGTTTTTTACGAAATTCCCTTAAAAGTTCGTCGATTTTTTTAGTCTCCGGAATAAAGTAGGGTCTGCGCAGGATTTTTGCCAGATTGCCGGTTTTGCTTTCCCCGTCGGCGTCCAGAAGGTCTTTCGTATAAAGTATCCCTTCTATGCTGTCCGGCTCGTTGCGGTAAACAGGAATGCGGGAATAGTTTGAAAGCGCCGCCCGGCGGGCTATGGTGTCGAATCCTTTTTCAATCGGAAGAGCGAACATTTCGGTGCGCGGGGTCATTATCTCGTTCGCCTGCGTATCGCCAAGCTCAAAAACATTCAGAATCATCTCCTTTTCATTGGATTTTATTACCCCTTCTTCGGCCCCATGCTCCAGAACGGTTTTCATTTCATCTTCCGTAATCCGCGTATCGGCGCCGGCGGAGGGAGCCCCCGTAACGGCAAGGAGCTTGTTGGTGATGAATGTAATCACGCTCTGAAAAGGATAAATAATCCGTGAAAACCACATAAGCGGCCTCGCGATAATCAAAGCGTAACTCTGCGCGTGCCGAAAAGCGAAACTCTTGGGCGTTATTTCCCCGAATACCAGCAGAATGAAGGTGCCGATTCCAACCGACGCCGCCACGCCGTAATCGCCGAAGAAATGGAGCGAGAGCATTGTCGCTACAGCCGCTATAGCCACGTTTACGAGCTCGTTGGCTATATAGATGGTTACGAGCAGTCTTCTGGGCGATTCAAGAAGCCGGTGAACGATCCTGCCCGAAGCTCCATGCTTATCGCGCAACATATCGACCTGCACCGGCGAAAGCGAAAAGAAAGCGACCTCCGCGCCGGAAAAAAGAGCCGACAGGCAAAGAAGCAGAATCAATATAAGAAATCTGAAAAAAAGCAGTGGATCCATTAACCGGCGGTATTGTCTTCCTGAAGAGTTTCGTCGTCAAGGGCCGGCACGGACGCGCTTCGAGAAGCGCGGTACCGCAATACTGCCCGGTAAGTAAGAAAATAGCCGATTACGGCCGCCGCAGTGCCAAGGATAAGATTCCCCACGATAAACGGAATTATGAAAGTTTTGGCCATCGTTACAAGCGTCGCCGCGTCGCTGTGCCAGTCCAAATGCACATGCGCGCCGGTTACCGCCAGCCCCACATAAAACCCGCTCATGAAAATCGGCACAATAGTGAACGGGTTGTTAATCCATGAAGCGGCCATCACAAGCGCCGGATTGACTCTAAGAAGCCACGAGCCACTGATAGCGAGAACGGTATGGGTGCCGAAAATGGGGAACCAGCCGACAAACATTCCGAACCCTACGGCTCTGGCGATTGTGCTGGGACTGCCCTCGGCGTGGGTGACTGTTCTTACCAGTTTTCTAACGGTTTTTCGCGACCATTTAATCATCGGTCGATTTTTATCTCCTGTAACCTGCCAAGCTTCGCCATCTTGTCGCCCATTTTTTCACGGTCGCCGACGGCCATAACAATCATCCTGTCGGGATGCAGATATTTGGCCGCGACATCTTTGACCTGAGATAGGGTTACGGCGTCTATCTTCTCTCGGAATTTTTCAAGATAGTCCTTGGGCATATCGAAATATTCCAGCCAGAGATAGCGGGAAACTATTTTCGAATCTTTTTCAAAGGCGTGGACAAAAGCGTTCACTATGGATGTTTTCGCCAGATCCAGCTCCTCCTTCGAAACGCCGTTGGTAATAACATCCTCCATTATCGATTTGCTTGTTGCTATGAAGTCGTATGTCGTTTCCGCCTTCGTTTCCCCGCCCAGCAGAAACGCGCCGTTGTCGTCGTACCCGCCTACGAAGTAAGACCATACGGAATAGGCGAGCCCTTTTTCAGACCTTATTTCGTGGGTAAGCCTTGAAGAAAACCCGGCCCCGCCGAGAATATTATTCATTACTCTTGCCGCGTAATAATCGGGGTTCTTCCGGCTTATGCCGAAATGTCCCGCGCGAATGGCGGTTTGCGGCAGTTTTTTGTTCACAAAATATATACCCGGTTCCACGGTATTCGGAGGTTTGGGACGCGGGGGGAACTTTTTCGCCGCCGGTTTGAAGCCGGCAAAAAGTTTTTCAAACCTGGCCTTCATTTCATCGGAATCGAAATCTCCCGATATGCCTACAAGAAAACTTTCAGGCCCTACATGCTCCCTGTAGAACTTTGCGCAGTCTTCCCGCGTTATTCGGCTTACGCTTTCAATGGTGGGCGGCAGTCCGTGGATATGCCCTTTAAAAAGAAGCCTTCTGAACTCCCTGCGGACGATTGAGCCGGGACTATCGTTTTGCCGCCTGATACTCTCCAGCGCATTGTTTTTGGCCACCTCAAAACGTTTTTGATCGAAAGCGGGATTTCTTATGATATCCGCGAAAAGGGTCAGCCCTTCATCGATATCCTTCGTTAAGACGGAGAGGCTTATTTCGCCGTTTTTCCTGTCGATCGAAGTCCCGATGCCGGCGCCGATGAAATCGAGCCTCGAGTCGAGCTCATCCGGCGGCACGTTCGTAGTGCCTCCGGCGCGCCAAACGACGCCCGTAAGCGCCGCCAGCCCCCGCTTTGCGGGCCGGTCCCATTCATCGCCGATTTTAACCAGCGAGCTTATTTGAATTATGGGAAGTTCGTGATTTTCCAGCATGTGCAGAACCATGCCGTTACTTAAAACAACCCGCGTAGTTTTTGGAGGCTTAAATTCAAGCGTAGAGAAATGGAACGAAGGTATCCGGCTGGAAGATTTATGGCATCCGGCCAAAACCAAAACGGCCGCCGCAAGAACGGATAAATTTCTTAATTTCATGGCGAATTCCCGTCTCCCGCAGGTTTCACGAGCGTCGCCACCGTTCTGTTCCATTTCACAAGATATTTTTTGGCCGCTCTCATGATATCTTCCGGCGTTACCTTTTTTATTTCGTCCTGATACCGCATCATGTTGCGCCAGTCGTTGGTTATAATCTCATAAACCGAAAGGTAGTACGCCAGCCCGGAATTCGACTTGAGACCGCGAATATAATCGGCGTCAACGTTATTTATCACTTTCTGTAACTCTCTGGCGGATACAGGCTCCGTTTTGAGCCTGTCAAGCTCTGCATACACGGCCGTTTCGAGCTCTGCGGTTGTATGGGGCTTCCGCGGAACAGCCTCTAAGGTAAAGAGGTTGTCATACCTGCTTCCAGGCGCCGCCCAGCTATCCACCGAAACGGCTATTCCCTTCTCAAGCACCAGCGACTTGTAAAGCCGGGATGTTCTGCCGGATGTGAGAATGGAGCCGATTACGTCGAAAACATAATCATCCCTGTTCGGAAACACAGGCTTGTGAAAACCTATTAACACATCCGGTTGCGCGTCGAACTCCACTTTTATGCGCCGTTCGCCTTTTTGCGCGGGCTCTTTCGTTGCGATTCTTGGCGGGATATTCTGCGCGGGAATATCGCCGAAATATTTTTTTATAACGCTGAAAACTTTATCCGGCTCTATATCCCCCACAATACAGACCACCATGTTATTCGGAGAATAATAGGTTTTAAGAAACTGCTTCACTTTCTTTTTCGGCAGTAAAGAGATATCGCTTTCCCACCCTATTATCGGGTTGCCGTAAGGATGCGCCTGAAACGCCGCCGCCTTGAACTGTTCGTAAAGGGTGCCGTTGGCCGAGTTATCCACGCTTCTCCTGCGCTCTTCCATAACAACGTCCCGCTCCGAGTAATATTCCCTTAAAACGGGGGAACGAAGCCGGTCGGATTCCACCCACGCCCAGAGTTCAAGCCTGTTGGAAGGAAGTTTTACGATATACGATGTGATATCCATGTTGGTAAAGGCGTTGAAAGCCGCGCCGCCGTTGCTGGAATATATGGAGCTGATTTCGTCGCTCACTATATACTTCCGCTGTTCTTTCAGAATTTCTGCCATCTTTTCTTTGAGGCGGGCTACTTTTTTCTTATCGGCCGAATCGCCTTTCCGGCGCTCCGCGTCCAGCTCTTCCCCCAATTTCTCGACTTTTGCCATGAGCGGCTTTTCTTTTTTGAAATCGGTGGTGCCTATTCTCTGGCTTCCCTTGAAAAGCATATGTTCAAGAATATGCGCCACCCCGGTTTCGCCCACGTTCTCGTCAACGGCGCCTGCGAGGAAGCGCGTAAAAACCGAAAAAGTTGGGGAGCCGTCCCTGTGAAGAGCAAGAATCCGCAAACCGTTATCCAGCCTGTATTCCTTCACCCTCTCCTGAAGTGTTTCGGCAACGGCAGGATATGCGAAGGCGCACGCAAAGAATAAAGCGGCAGTCAGAGCCAGCGCTGAAACAAGCGGTGATCGGTTATTATCGGAGTTCAATGTCGGTTATAAAAATCAGATGTCGATGCTTGAAAAAAGGATTAAAACAAAAAAGTATCATGTCGGTAAATATTCTATACCAAAACCGGCCGCAAATCCCGTTATGCGCGCCAACAGCGTTATTTCTGAAGATGCGAAAACAGCTCGATAACGGCGCCGTTAACGGCAGATGAGTTGGGGCCGCACAGAAAAAGAATTGTTTCGGCCACCTGCCTCGGCGTAAGGCGCGGATAAAGATCCGGCGCCGCCTGCTGTAACATGGCCGTATCAACCGCTCCCGGAGCTACTGCGTTCACCCTTATGCCGTATTCCTTCCATTCAGCGGCGAGCGCCTCGGTAAGGCCTGCCACGCCGGATTTGGAAACGGTGTACGCCCCGAAACCGGGAAACTTCGTCAGCCCTCGAATGCCTGCGAGAGACGATATGTTCACTATCGCTCCGCCGTTGTTTTTCATCAGCCCGCAAGCCTCGCGGCAGACGATGAACGTGCCGGTGCAGTTTATATCCTGTATTCTGCGGAACTCTTCAACGGATGTCTCTTCCATTGCGGCGCCCGCGAATACGGCGGCCGCGTTAACAAGAATATCAAGTCCGCCGCGGTTTCCCCCGATAACGGAAAACATCCGTTTCACTTCGTTTTCGTTGCCGACGTCGCATACGATTTTTTGCGCGTTTTCGCCCGCTTCGGCTACGGTTTCTGCTAGCTCCTTCCCGTTTCTCGAGCATACGATTACGCGCGCGCCGTTTTCGGCCAACAGCAGCGCCGCCGCCTTCCCTATGCCTCTTCCGCCTCCTGTAATCAGCGCTGTTTTTCCGCTTAGCATATTACCTCCTTCCGGGATGTCTCAAGCCATTCAACGAGAGGCCGAATTACCTTTGACCAGTCAAAAATTTCCTCGACCCGCCGTTTTCCACGCTCGCCCATTTCCCTGCTCACACTTTCATTTTCAAGAAGGGAAACAACCGCCGAGCAGAGAGCCTTATCGTCTCCCGGAGGCACAAGAACGCCGTCTACGCCGTCCCTTACCACTTCCGGGACGGCGGTGGAGTTAAGCGCTACAACAGGCTTGCCCGCCGCCATCGCCTCCAGAAAAACCAAGCCGAACGTTTCATGAAGGCTCGGCAGGCAAAACACGTCGCATCCGGCGTAATATCCGGCCAGGTTTTTTTCTGAACGAACATCTCCGATAAAGTTAATAGAATTCCGCACCCCCAGCTCCCGCGCGAAATGTTGAAGATTTTCCATTTCAAGCCCGTCTCCGATTATATTAAGAACGGCGCTCGGCTTTGAGCCCAGGATTGCCGGCCATACTTTTATAAGCTGGGAAAGACCTTTTCTTTTATACAGCCGCGCCACCGCAAGAACAACCGGACCGGTGCGCCGCTCCGGGACGGCGGCTTTCACCTTTTTCACCCAGCTTTCAAAAAAAATCCCGTTGCGCATTAAACGGACATTCTCCGGCCTTACGCCGTACAGCTCGTCCAACCGTTTTCTGCAGTATTCGCTGGGCGTGAAGACCACCTCCGCCTTTCGGCAGGCCATTTTGTCCAGCCGGGCAAGCAGTTTGAGAGTCTGCCTCACGGCTCCTTTCTCAAACCGCACGATATCGCCAAGTATCCCGCCGTTAACGGAGGCGAACCGCAGGTTCCGGGGGAAGTAAAAACCGTCGAAATCAAACGCCACCACCGGCCCGTTTTCAAGGCTTCTGCGCATAGCCCTGCCGTGGCGAAGAAAGATGTTGAACCCCAACCGCCGAAGCGAAGAGGTTAAGTACCCTTCGGATGAAAAGGAAGGAGAAAGCCTGGCCACGTTCCATCCGGCTTCCGAAAGGGCCCTGCAGATATTTTTTGCGACTACGGCTACGCCGCTTCCCACTCCGGATTCAGACGGCCATGAGGTAACAAGATTTATGGAAGCGCCCTTCACATCGGAACCGGCTTTACTGCCGGGACATCAGGTCGGAAAAATAGTCCGTAATAACCTTGTCCGTCCAGTTTCTCCCGCCTCTGGCTTCGGAGACTATTTTGCCGGTTGGATCTATAAAATATGTGCTTGGCAGGCTCATGACTCCAAACGGATCTGCGGCGATGCTTTCCGGGTCATGAAAAACTTCAAAGGTCAGACCATACTCTTTAACAAAGTCCTTAACCTGTTGCACCCCGCCCTTATCGACGGAAACGGCAAGCACAGTGAAATTTTTCCCCTTGAATTTTTTGTAAAAGCCTTCAAGCGACGGCATCTCAGCCACGCATGGGGGGCACCACGTTGCCCAGAAATTGAGCAGTACCCACTTCCCTCGGTAATCGCTTAGATTTACCGTTTTGCCGTCAAGAAGTTTTGTGAGGGATACATCGGGAGCGGCCGGGTCCTCGCTGGCGTAAACAGACTCCACAAGCGGGTGGGCGCCGATGCTTAACCAGTATCCCGCAAAGAAAATTACTCCGAAAAGAGTTAGTTTGCGCAAATTCATAACAATCAGCTTTACGCTAAAAAACCTGTTGAACTTCCTGGATTTCCGGAATTCCTTCCTTCAAGGCTCTTTCAATACCCATTTTAAGCGTCATGGTGGAGCTGGGGCAGGCGCCGCACGCTCCCTGAAGCCTAACCGACACTATGCCGTCTTTTACATCCACCAGTTCCACGTCTCCCCCATCCGCCTGGAGGTATGGCCTTACTTTGTCAAGTATCTCTTCAACACGTTCCTTCATTGTTTTATCTCCTGTTTCCATAATTATCGTATTATCCCAACAGCCGGAAAAATTGTCAAACAGCGGGCTCCCAGCCTATGGCGGCGGTAACCGATTTCCGCGGAATCATTATCATTGTATCTGTTAGAGACACGCCTATCTGTTCAGGTTTCAAAATGCGGAAAATATCTTTCTGGGCTTCCAGAGTCCAGTCGCCGTATCCGGGGGCGTAGCGGAACGTAGTTTTGTAACCGTTTTTATTGCATTCCACGGTTATTTTCTCGTCCACTTTTTCAGCCATGTAATCGGCCATCCATCCGCCGACGTGTTCAAGATAAAAGGATCCGGTTGGGTCGGCCTCTTTCAGCTCGTCGGCCATCTTCGGCAAACCCGGCCCGATAGTCGTAGCCATCAGGGTTACGTAGTCGCAGGCTTCCATCATTTCCGCTATCTTTTTGCCGAAGAAAAGCCCCGCACTTTCCTTCACTCCCGGAGGGCCGTCCTTCTGTTTAGCAAGCCTGAAAGTGCGATAAACAGCTTTCGGCTCTATAAGCGTGTAAGCGGTATCGATAGCTTGTTTGATATATCTTGCTATGTTTTTTTCCGACATTTCATCAAGATTCCGAATTTTGGATATCCTGAGCTCGCGCAGAACGCGCTCCTCCTCTATTTCAAAAGGCATGTTGGTAAGAATTACGCTCTTGTCCAGACTTTCAAAAATCGCGGCCATCGTTATGCTCCTGCGGGCGCAATCCGCCACTGAGATATATTAAAAATATTCAATTTTCTACGATAGCTGATACACTCTCCCGATGTCAAAACGGAAGCATAAAAGCCGGTCTGAATTCGATAAAACTTTTCCCTGAAAAACAGCATGAGAGCGAACCCCAAAATTTCACAGC
>JAJRYM010000088.1 GCA_024275775.1 Nitrospirota bacterium | reverse complement strand
TGGAACTGCTTAACATTAGAGATGATGAGATTGCCCGCAGGGCGAAAAGCCTGGGCGTTAGCTCGGTTCCCGCCGTAGCGATAGATGGAAAACTGGCCGACTGCTGTGCCGGGCGCGGGCCTAATGAAACCGCACTGCGGAAAGCCGGTCTAGGCAGTCCTCTCTGACACCGTAATCGTCCCCGCCGGGCCGGCGCTCTTTCCGCGCCGGTTTGGTGGGTACCGCGGTACCCACATCCGGCAGTATGAAAATGGTCAAACTTGCTATAATTCCATCGCCGTAATGCTATAATCTAATTGATATGAAACAAGGTCGAGAGGGGGGACGAAATGATTGATACCGATTTTCTTAGCGGCGTAGAGATTTTCGAGGGGGTTGATTCCAGCCAGCTTGAAAAAATTCAGGAACTTTGCGAAACAATTGAACTAAACGATGGAGAAAAAATATTCTCCCAGCGCGACAAGGCGGATTACATCTATTTCGTAATAGAAGGAAAGGTTGACCTGCGCTTCGACCTGCCGACGCGCGAAACTTCCAAAGCTATGAACATCGCCAGTATCGCGCCCACCAAATCATTCGGCTGGTCGACAATGGCGGAAGAAAACGACTACAAGCTCTCATCGTACGCTTCCGGCGACAACTGTAAAATCGGCAGAATAAAAGGCGATGCCCTCCGCAAGGTTTTCGAGACCGACTGCGGAACCGGTTACAAGGTAATCTCTCATATCGCCCGGCTGGCCGCCGCGAGATTTCTCGCTATGCAGTCGGAGCTTATTAGTTGCAGAGGTTCGGAAATAATCGACGGCTGGTAAGCCGGAACGTTTTCTTCGGAATCAGTTCAATCACGGCATAACTGTTTAGCCGTATATCCTGCGCATATCCGGTTTTTCCGTGCTGTAGTAGTGCACCCATACATATATATGGCTGAACGCCGCCACGGCCAGCGCGGCGACCGACTGAAACAGAAACCCCGGAATCCATAGTATCAGCAGTCCGAATATATACATGGAGTTGGAAGTGAAACGGAATATCCCTTCCCGAATCAGCGGTTTGCCCCGAAACATCTCCGGATAAAAATGATCCATTCCGGTGGCGCGGGAAAACCCGAACCAGCGGATTATCGAGTAGCCCACATACGCAAACAGCGCGAACATAACTAGCGATACAGCGTAACCGAGCCACGGGCTGATTGGCAGACTGCCTCGATTTGCCCATCCAAGCGCAAAGGCCAGTACGGGGCGCAAAGCGAGCAGAATAAAGAAAACCACTTTATGGCTGGGAAAAAGCTTCTGTACGAGCTTGCTGTTCGCGGCCTGAAAATAAAGCGCCCCGCGCCAGGAAAGCCACACATAAATCTGATGCGCCACCGCGTTGGCGACGGCGAGAAGCACCCAGCAGGTCGTGGAAAGGCCGAGAAAAACCCCGGCCCCGAAACCCGGCAGTCCGGAAGCCGTATAAAGCGCAACGAGAAGAAAAACAAGCCCGGCAAGATGTATCGCCTGCCCTTCAAAAAAGAAACCTTGAAGATTTTCGATTTTAGCTGACTTTTCCGCCACTTTCTTAACCCTTTCAGAATTGGAATTTTTATTGTGCAGTTAACTTTTATTCTACTCTTTTTGCACATCCCGATAGCGCGAAACTGGAAAGAGCGGAAAACCGGGTGCAACAGGAAAACTTCATGGTGCTAGAATGTTCCTGTTTTACGAATTGAAAGAAAAATAAGGAACGCATTAAATCGGAGAATTCTGTTTTTAATAAAGGAGAAAAAGTTGGAAGTAATAAGTGTAAACGATAAAGCGCAGTTTAACGACCAGTTCAGACCACAGATTCTCAAGGTCGCTCAAAGTTACAAAACGCCTCTCATCTGCCTGAAACCGGGGCAGGCAATACCGCCGCATCCGAGCGGAACCGGTGTTTTCTATATCGTAAGCGGGAAAGCGGTAATGACTGTGAACGGCGAGGAAAAAGAGGTTGCGGCGGGAGACATGATTTTCGTTGAAGACGGAGATTCAAGAGGCATCTGCGCTCTGGAAACCGTCACGGCGTTCGCCGTTCATATTAACGGCTGAGGTTGTGGCGTCAAACCGTCTGCCCAATTTGCGTAAACGGCCATACGCCGCCCCTCTGCCGAGACCCACAAGCTAGCTGGAATGACAACGCAACCACATAACGCATTGCTTGATTTCATGCTAAGGGAGTGGTTGCTGTTTGTTTCCGCCGCAGGGCTGGCGGCAACCTCGATATATGTGCGAGGATTTCCGGCGTTTTCACTTTCCGATATTCAGGTACTTTGTCTGCTGTGGGTGCTTTTTGTAGCCGCCAAAGGGCTTGAGCATAGCGGCCTCATACTACAATTCTCTCGAAGCATCGAAACCGGCCAGTTCATTCCTCTCAAACTGGTCGCCGCCACGTTTATCCTGTCGGTGATTGTAACTAATGATATCGCGCTTATCGTGATCGTGCCTCTTACGCTGGCCATCAACACCGAGAAAAAAGATATTCTGGTTATTCTGGAAGCGCTTGCCGCTAACGCAGGCGCGGCGCTGACTCCGTTCGGAAATCCCCAAAACCTTTTTATCTATTGGCGCTACCATATTCCTCCTGCGGATTTCATATCATCCATAGCCCCGTTTTCACTATTTTTTCTGGCGATTCTTCTAATTGCCTCTATTGCCGTGAGAACGGCAAACGACGTAAAAGCACAGTATGAAAATATTTTAATCAGCCATACCGCATATGTGTATGGAGTGTTGCTGGTTATCGTAGTTTTGACGGTATTGCGTGTTCTGCCGATCACCGCAAGCGCTATTGTTCCGATTTACGCACTCGTGTTCGATCGTAAAGCCTTGCGCGTAGATTACGGATTGCTGTTTACTTTTCTATGCTTTATCGGTTTGGCTGAAAATATTAGGGGACTGTTGACTTCAAGCCTCGAGCACCCTAGGCATATCTTTATGCTTTCCGCCCTGTTGAGCCAAGTGATGAGCAATGTTCCTGCGGCGTTGTTGCTCGCAAAATTCACAACGCAATGGAAAGCTCTACTCTGGGGGACGAATGTGGGAGGGTTCGGCAACCTTATATCCTCATTCGCCAACATGATCACATATAAACTCTATATAAGACATGCAGGCAGAAGCGAACTTGCGCCGTTCACAATCAAGTTTGTAGGCATGGGATATGCGATGTTTTTCTTGGGAATAATCCTCTATATGATTATATAGGTATCACTTTACCCACAGTTGGTGGCAAAAAATAATAGCAGGCAAAGCTCTGCAGGGGGGCGGGGGCGTCCCCCTTTTAGTTTATCTGTCCGGCCGGGCACGGCGGCGGAACGGGCTCTTTATCGTGCGGGCTCTTTAAAAATCGTTGCGAACCGACAGATAAATATTATCGTTCCTGTCCAGTTGGCCGAAGAACGTCGTGTCGGTCTCTCCACCGAAAATATTGGCGCCCAGAGTTGCGGAAAAGTTGTCCGACAGCCTGTAGGAAAGCGTTGGCTGTAACAGGTAATCGTTTTCCGCCGGGCCGTAGAAAGTGAACAGCGAAAATTTCAACGTCTGGTGCATCAGCGCCTGTTCCAGCCTCAGGGTGGCGATATCCCTGAATTTTTTCTGCACCGGGAAGCCCGCCGGGAGCGAGTTTTTATAGGCCGCGTAATTATCCATAATCTCGCCGTAATATTGAACTCCCAGAGTGAAATCCTCCCAGAGTTGCCGCTGATAGCCCGCAAGAAACCGCGTAAGGGAGTTTGGAATTGAAGGGTTGTTTCCATCTTTATCGTCCAGCGAACTGTTATAGCCGGTCTCGAAACTCACGACGCCGCCAAGGGAGCTTCCCTGCGCGCTGAAACCGAAGACGGCGAGCTTCGAATAGAATTTTGTTGCGCGCGTAGGCGAGGTAAAGCTGTCCGGCATAAAACTAGGCTGTCGCCAAAACCCCCTGTAGGTATAAAGGGAGATATCGAAATTTCCCGTATTTCCATAGAGCCTCAGGGCAAGCTCCGTATTATCGTATGCCGCTGACGGCGAATGCTCGGTTACGGCGATGCCGGCGAAGGGATCCGACAGGAAAAATCGGTCGGAGCCCGGAAGGTTGTCCGGCCTGAAAAATGGGGTTACGACGAGCTCCGCGTTAATCATATTCGATGAATAGCGCGCCCGAAACCCGTCCACGCCTAGCTTTAGATACTCCAGCGGCCTGCCCGAATAGAATGAAACCCAGTCCTTGGGAAAAACATCGTTTATGAACAGAAGGTCGCCCACACCCCAGGTAACAATCTGGCGTCCCAGACGAAAGTCGAGGTCGCCTGCGGAGTAATCGATATACGCTTCGCGGATATCGGTATCGTATGTGCCGATAACGTTATCATAGAGAAAATCGGTTTTAATCCGCATCGACGCCTCGATGGCATCCGACCAGGCGTTAATATTCAGCCGGAGCCGTTCCTCGGAAAGAAGAAAATTGTTTTCCTCGCCTCCGGGCGGGCCGGAGCCGGTTGTGCGGCTGGCGAAGTTTCCCATGAGGAAGCCGTTAACCTCAAAGTTCTCCCAGTCCTGCGCAAACGCGCCGAACGGCATCATCAGAAAGAAAACGAGCGCCAATAACAGCCGGTTTTCTTTTTTCATTTCACGATAATTCCGGGCGGCGCTGTTTCATCGTTCTCATTCGCTTTTTCAGCGAACCCATGAGCGCGGAGGCCTGCGCATGCGC
>JAJRYM010000087.1 GCA_024275775.1 Nitrospirota bacterium | reverse complement strand
GACCGAAGAGCTGGAAACATCCCGTTTCAAGCTTGAAAGCAGTCATAAAGAACTGGTAGCCACAAACCTGGAACTCGACCGCAGAAGACAGTATATCGAAACCATCTTCGCCAAAATCGCCACAGGCGTAATCTCCATAGATAACCGCGGGCGGATAACGATGTTCAATCCGGCGGCCATGTCGATTCTGAAAACAAAAGTGCGGGAACCTCTGGGGAAATATTACGATGACGTTTTCGACCCGGTTCACCTTGAACCTATACGCGCCATCATGAGGGAAATGGGGCAAACCCAAAAAGAGTCGCTGGAACGGCAGGTCAAGGTGGTGATAGACGACGTGCAGTTGACCCTGCTGGTTCACATCACCACGCTACGGGATGCCGGCGGGAGGTTTCTGGGGCTAGCCGTAGTGTTTGACGACCTTACAGCCATGCTCAACGCCCAGAAGACGGCGGCATGGAGAGATATCGCACAGCATATCGCGCATGAAATCAAAAACCCTCTTACGCCGATTCAGCTCAATACCGACCGCTTGATAAGACAGTTCGAGGTTGACAGGGAAAACTTCAACCGCATTTTCAAGGATTCAACGAAGCAGATTATAAAGGAAGTGGACGTTATCAGCACTCTTGTGGACGAGTTCCGCCGGTTCGCGCAGTTGCCGGAAGCCAAACCGGAGCCGACTGCTCTCAACACGGTCATCAACGATGTTGTAGGCATGTACAAGGATATTAAAAAAGATATTCAGATAAAAACGGATATGGATTCTTCAATCGGGCTGGTAAGGCTGGATCCGGAGCAGATGCACCGGGTGTTCAGGAATCTCGTTGAAAACGCCATAGACGCGGTGGGAGAAAAAGGGACAATCGAAATAAAGAGTTCGCTGGACAGCGCGAGAAGACGCATTCTTATAGAAATAAGCGATAACGGTTCCGGTATAGACGCCAAAAATATGGATAAGGTTTTCCTGCCCTACTTCTCCACCAAAACGAAAGGTTCGGGGCTTGGGCTCGCCATAGTTAACCGGATAGTGGCCGACCACGAGGGGTATGTAAGAGTGAAAAACCGCTCGCCTCAGGGAACGATAATGGCCATAGACCTGCCAGCGGCATAAATTTTCCGCAGTATCGAAAAACGGGGAAATATTTCGGAAAAAACTCCGGTCAGCTCATCGCCGAAACGTGGCGCATAAGTCTGCCGACTCTCCGGCCAACGGTATTCCTTTGCAGAATGCCTTTCGTGGCGGCGGCGTCTATGAGGGCCTGGGCTGTTTTCAGCTCGGCAAGCGCCTGTTCCTTATCTCCTTTTTCCACAAGAGCCAGCACCTGTTTCGTGGCGGTGGCTATTCTGCTCTTGTAGCTATGGTTGCGCAGGTAGCGTTTGGCATCCTGCTTCGCTCGCTTTTTGGGGGACTTATGCTTCATATGTTTTCATTCCTCATTTAAAAAGATGGATTATAACTGAAGCGGATGAAAAGTCAAACTTCCTCGACGACTGTTGTGGAACGGTTTGCCTGAATGTAGAATCGGACTATGCAACAGCACAAAATACCACCGCTCGTTTTATGCGTGCTGGACGGGTGGGGGAAAAACGACAGCAGTTTCGGCAACGCCATCATAAAGGGCGCCACGCCGGTTTTCGATATTCTCGACCGCGAGCATCCTCCCATCTCCATCAACGCCTCTTCCGGCTACGTGGGCCTGCCGGAAGGGCAGATGGGCAATTCGGAAGTAGGCCATCTCAATATAGGCGCCGGGAGGGTGGTGCTTCAGGATCT
>JAJRYM010000086.1 GCA_024275775.1 Nitrospirota bacterium | reverse complement strand
GGCGCGAAATTTTTCTATCCGGGCGTTCTATACGAACCGGCCTCCACCTTCATCGCAGGCAAGCCGGATGAATACGTAGCGCCGGTCGGCGACGAGCTTGTGGTGGTTGACGAACGTTTCAAAAAAACCCAGCGGGTCTGGATTATCCGTAACAAACAGGGCATATACGCAATGATAGGCGTATGCACGCATCTGGGATGCACGCCCAACTGGTTTCCCGGTGAATCCGTTTTCAAATGCCCATGCCACGGCTCGATATACAACGTGGAAGGGGAAGTTATAGGCGGCCCCGCTCCCGAACCGCTGTACCGGCCTAAAATAAAGGTCGCTCCGGACGGTTCCATGATAATTACAACAGGTTTGCTGGGCATCAGGCGCGCAAACCTTCAGATGGTTAAAATACATCATGATGTGTATTACCACGACGATGAAAAGGAAATAATGAGAAAACCTCCCTATTTCCTCCCATTTAAATCAGCATAAATTAAAGTAAGAGGCTATGAGCGAAAAACCGGAAGAAAAATCAGGCATCGGAAAAACTCTTGATTTCCTTGCGGGACTGCTGACAAGCAATCCCATATATAAATCGATCTTCCGGGTAGGCTGGCCGAATACCGTCCTCAAAAGGATGGCGGTAATGCGGTCCAGCTTTTACATGCACATATTCCCTACGAAAGTCGGAAAACACGGGCTTAAACTCAAATACTGCTGGTGCATGGGCGGAATAGTGTTTTTCCTTTTTCTGCTTTTAACCATAACCGGCATTCTGCTGATGTTCTATTACATCCCGGACGAGAACCGCGCTTTTCAGGACATGAAAGACCTTCAGTTCATGGTGCCGTTCGGGGTTATTCTGCGCAATATGCACAGGTGGGCCGCTCATGGCATGGTTTTCACTGTAATGCTTCACATGATGCGCGTTTTCTACACCGGTTCCTACAAGCCGCCGCGCCAGTTCAACTGGGCGGTCGGGGTTCTTCTTCTGCTGGTAACGTTCCTATTGAGTTTTACCGGGTATCTCCTGCCGTGGGATCAACTCGGTTTCTGGGCGGTAACGGTTGGAACCAACATGGCCTCGTCCACGCCGGTTATCGGCTACGAGGGGCCGTTCCATGAACTGCTCGGCGTTCAAATAGACAACGACATACGTTTCGCCCTTATAGGCGGCACGAGGATAGGAGCTAACGCGCTTGTAAGAGCGTACGTCTGGCACTGCGTGGGCCTGCCGCTGATTCTAACGGCTATGATGGTGTTCCATTTCTGGAGAATCCGGAAAGACGGATTTTCCGGGCCTATGTAGGCAACGGAGGGGAGAAAAAGTGGCACAAGATTTGAAAACAGACCAGTCGGGATACATGCTGATGAACAAGCCCGACTATCCTCGAGTTTCCACTTTCCCGAATCTCGTATGGGTGATTCTTCTTATGATGCTTTTTATCACCGTGCTTTTATGGGCGGTCTCTTTCGTTGCCAACGCGCCTTTGGAAGAGATGTCCGAATGGGCCAAAACCCCGAACCCCGCGAAAGCGCCGTGGTATTTTATCGGGCTTCAGGAACTGCTGGTATATTTCGATCCGTGGATAGCCGGCGTGATGATTCCCAACCAGCTTATTACCGGACTGATTCTAATCCCATACGTTGACGTATCGCCCACAATACAGGGCAGGTACGCGTGGGAAGGGAGAAAGTTCGCTATCTCCGTCTTCACTTTTGGGGCGATAATGTGGTTTGCTCTAATTGTTGTAGGGCAGTTTCTAAGAGGCCCCAGCTGGCAGGTTTACTGGCCGATTATCGATTACGATATCGGCGGCCATGGCTGGGTGCGGGAAGGAATGCCTCTCAAACAGGGCATAACAAAGCTCAAATCTATGTCTATGGGCGCCGGCGCCACTCTCATTCTGGGCTACTCCTTTTTCGGCATGGTGCTCCCTCTGGTCATTCCCAAAATGTTTCCGAAGGCCAAATTGACCCGGGCTCTTAAGGGGTATCTGGACGTGCTCGGCCCCATAAAATATTTTGTTGTGCAGAGCCATATTCTGATGATTCTGGGAGTGCTTGGGAAAATAATCCTCAGGCTTGGTTTTAACGTCAAATACATTCTTGAAACGCCTTGGTTCAAGATATAGAGCGGTAAGAAATGATAGAAACAATAGCACTGGTTTTGCTTGTCGTTAACATGCTGGCGTTCGCCGTGCTATGGAGCCGGGACCAAAACCTCCTGTACGCTGTTCTGAGCATGTCGCTTCTGGTTCTTTTCGGGATGACGGTTGTAAGGGAATTCACTCCCGAATGGCGGGGCTATCAGAAGCGGTTCATACAGTTACAGATAGAAAAAGAGACAGACCCGGAGATAATCGATTCTCTCAAATCAACCCCGATAAAAATTCTGCAGACATGGAATAAGGAGCTTGGCATAGCCGATAGGTGCATCACCTGCCATCAGGCGGTTGACAATCCCGCCTTTAAAGACGCGGAAGAGCCTTTCCGCTACCATGCCGCCGCCAGAGAACATGAATTCGGCAAGTTCGGGTGCACAATCTGCCACCAGGGGCAGGGCAGAGGCACCGACGCGCTCAACGCTCACGCGCAGGAAATCATGCACTGGGAACTTCCGATGTGGGAACCCGACATGGTTCAGGCGTCCTGCCCGAAGTGCCACGAAAGAATATATGAGCCGGGTTACAGCCTGAAAGGCGCCGAAAGACTGATGGAAGCCAGAGATATCATCGGTGGCAAAAACGAAATGGAAATGGCGTGCATTGACTGCCACACCATCAGGGGCGTGGGCGAAACCCTTGCTCCGGACCTTTCGGAATACGGTGCTAAAACGGAACATGAGTTCGCATTGACTCACGACATGACCTATGTCGAAGGGGAAAAGAATAAATTCAACTGGACGTACCAGCATTTTCTCGATCCGCTCAAAATCTCTCCGGGCAACGAGGAAACCGGCGTAGAGCCGACGATAATGCCGAATTTCGAACTTACGGCAGAGCAGGCGCACAACCTCACGCTTTTTGTGTTCAGTCTGGAGGAAAGCCTTATACCGGCTAAATACCAGTACAGGGAATTCCAGCCTGAAGGAAAAACCGAGCCCAGCTTCATCAAGGAATTCGAGGAGTCGTTTGAAAATTTGGAGTCCCTTCCCGAAGGCCAGCAACTTTTCATAAAGTCCAAATGCTGGTTCTGCCACACGATTAGCGGGCAGGGCGGCAAGGTTGGGCCAAATCTTACAAAAGTCGGGACGAGAAGGGACAAGGCGAGCATCCTCAAGCATTTCGAGACGGTGGAAGAGAATAAAGAGCATCCCATGGCCAACAGGTTCCACTTCAGCGATGAAGAGCTTGACGCACTCTCGGAATACCTTGCTTCTCTGAAATAGGTTTGAAGCCTTTACCGTTTTCCGCTACACTATTTCTAATGCCGCGTTTCAGTGAAAGCGCTAGCGGAACTTCAGCCAAAGGAGCGACATCATGACAAAACGTATATACGAATTCATGTACGACGACAGAACCTACCACGACATCCCCTGCCAGGCTAACTGCCCCGTGCATACCGATGTAGAGGGGTATATCGAGCTTATAGCAGAAGGCAATTTCGAGGGAGCTCACACGCTTATCAGGGAGACGAACCCGTTCCCTTCCGTCTGCGGCAGGGTCTGCCAGCATTACTGCGAGCGAGGCTGTAACAGGATGATGATAGATAAATCCGTGGCCATCATGCAGTTGAAAAGGGTGGCTACCGATTATTCCAAGGCGACCTTCAAGTTCCCCGAACCTACGATAAACACGCTTGAAAGAGTGGCCATAATCGGAGCCGGTCCGTGCGGGCTTACAACCGCGCACGACTTGGCGAAGCTTGGCTACCGCGTAACGGTTTTCGAGGCGATGGCGCATCCCGGCGGCATGCTCCGGTACGGCATTCCTGCCTACCGCCTGCCGAGGGAAGTAATCGATTACGAAACGGAATACATTAAACGGTTGGGAGTTGAAATCCGCTACAACGTCCGCGTTGGCGAGGATATCACCATGGAAGAGCTCCTTGACGAATTCAAGGCGGTATTCATAGCGGCCGGCGCCCACAAGGCGGTAAAGCTCAACGTTCCCGGAGAAGATTTCAAAGGCGTTTACGGCGGCTCGGATTTCATGCGGTACGTCAACATGGGCGATGCAGTGCCGAACCTCTACGATAAAACAGTATGCGTTATAGGCGGCGGTTTTTCGGCGATGGACGTTTCCCGCACATCGATTCGGCTTGGCGCTAAAAAGGTCTATATCCTGTACCGCCGGACGAGGGACGAAATACCGGTAAATGAAAAAGAAATCATAGAGGCCGAGGAAGAGGATATTGAATTCAAATACCTCGTATCGCCCGTCGAACTGGTTTCGAGCGACGGCGAAAATCTCAGCGGCATAAAGGTTATAGAAAACCGGCTTGGAGAACCCGATTCGTCGGGCAGAAGAAGGCCGGAGCCGATTCCCGGTTCGGAATTCGTAATCGACTGCGATTTCGTGATGCCGGCGGTCAGCCAGACTCCTGATAACTCCCTGCTGGAAGGCAAGCTGGAGTTCAATATGACGAACTGGGGCACGCTGGAGGTGGATAGGGAAACCCTTAAAACGAATATTCCAAGGGTTTTCGCCGCAGGCGATTTCATCACCGGCACGAGAGACGCGATTGTCGTAATCGCCGAGGGGCACAGAGCTTCGGTGGCGATAGATTCTTTCATTCGCGGCAAAAAAGCCGAGTTCAAACGAAAAGACAAAATTACGGAAACTTCTCAGACGATGACTAAACAGTCGATGTACGACGCAATCCCGCGCGTATATCCCGCAACGATTCCCATGAGCACGCGGCTTTCCACGTTCGAAGAGGTGGAGCGGGTGTTCAATCTGCGTGAGGCTATGGATGAAGCCGACAGATGCCTGCATTGCAACAACAGCTGGAAATACGATTCCGACGTCTGCATTCTCTGCATGAATTGCGTAGATGTCTGCCCGCGCCAATGCCTTTCCATGGATAGGCTCTCGGAACTTCAGTTCAACAGGCTGTACAACGAGAATATCAGCCTCAAGGAGCAGGGAGTCGAAGGTATAAACATAGACCGCGACCTCTGCATTCGATGTAATTTCTGCGGTCAGGTATGTCCGACGGACGCAATTTCGTTTGCGGTATGCACATCGCAAATCGAACGAGCGGGTAAGCCGAAAGAACTGGTCAAATAAGATAAACGCTAACCGGGGAGAAGGAAATGATCAAAGTTAAGGAAAGAATGGCCGCTGGGTTTAAAACCCTGCCGAAAACGGCAACCTGCATGGACGTGGCCAAACTGTTCGCGGAACATCGAATCGGTTCGGTCTATCTTACCGAGGACGAGGATGTCCTTGGCATTATCACCGAAACAGACCTTGTAAGGAAAGTCATGGCCGAAGGGAACGACCCTTCCGCAACGCAGGCCGAGACGATTATGACCACCCGTCTTTGCAACATAGATGCGGATGCGGATATTTCCGAGGCGTTCGACATAATGGATCGCGAGCATATCCGGCATCTCGGCGTAACCGTCGAGGGCAAGATATCCGGCATTCTTTCCGTGCGCGATTTGATTAAACCGATATACCACGACGGCGAAGGCTGGTAGCCTTCGCCTCTTCCCGCCTCATCTTTTTAAGGGGGGCGGTCGTCTGCCCGCAGGCGGATGGAAATAATCCGTCCCCCTCTCTATAATAAGCATCATGATCGTGATGATAGATAACTACGACTCTTTTACCTACAACCTCGTGCAGTACCTTCTTGAACTTGGCGAAGAGGTGAAAACCTACCGGAACGACGCCGTGACCCCGGCGGAAATTTCCGCGCTCAAGCCGGATTACATCGTAATCTCTCCGGGGCCGTGCACGCCGAACGAAGCCGGCATTTCGCTTGAGCTTGTAAAGGAGCTTAAAGGCAAAATACCTATGCTTGGGGTCTGCCTTGGGCATCAGTCCATCTGCCAGGCTTTCGGCGCCACAATCGGGAAAGCGCGCAGACTTATGCACGGAAAAATTTCGCGGATAACGCACGACGGCAAAACGATTTTCCGCAACGTGCCGGAACCGTTTACGGCAACGCGGTATCATTCGCTGATCGCCGTCGAGAAAACCATCCCGCCGGAGCTAGAAATAACCGCCAGAGACGTGGATGGAAATGAAGTTATGGCGGTGCGCCATAAAACCATGCCGATTGAGGGGATGCAGTTTCATCCGGAATCGATTCTCACGGCCGAAGGCAAAACGATTTTAAGAAATTTCCTCGAATATTACCGTCATTAGGAGTGGAAAAATGGAGATTCAGGAAGCGATTGCCGAAATAGTTGAAAGCCGGGATCTTACGAGGGACGACATGGTGGACGTGATGAACGTAATCATGTCCGGCGATGCCACAAACGCCCAGATAGGCGCTTTCCTTATCGCGCTGAGGATGAAAGGCGAAACGGTGGAGGAAATAGCAGGCGCGGCGCAGGTGATGCGCGAAAAGGCCGTAAAGATAAAGCATCCGCATCCGTTCGTTGTCGATACATGCGGAACGGGGGGCGACTGCTCCGGCACGTTCAACATATCTACGACGGCGGCTTTCATAGCGGCCGGCGCTGGGGTGCAGATAGCCAAGCACGGCAACAGGTCGGTATCCAGCAAATCCGGCTCGGCCGATCTCCTGAAAGAGCTGGGCGTAAACATAGAGGCCGATCTGGATACGGTTGAAAGATGCCTCCACGAGCTCGGCATAGCGTTTCTTTTCGCGCCGATGATGCACGCGGCCATGAAATACGCCATAGGCCCCCGCCGGGAGGTAGGCGTGAGGACGATATTCAACCTGCTGGGGCCGCTCACCAATCCGGCCGGGGCGAAACATCAGGTTATAGGAGTGTACGACCATAAACTTACCGAACCGCTGGCGCACGTTCTTAAAAAACTCGGCAACCGTCATGTTTTCGTGGTGCACGGCGAAGACGGGCTGGACGAAGTTACGCTTACAGGGCCGTCAAGAATATCGGAACTGATAGACGGCGAAGTAAAAACCTGGACGCTTCGCCCGGAAGATTACGGCTTCACACTTTGCCAACCGGAAGACCTTATCGGCGGAGACGCAATGGAGAACGCCGAAATAACGCTCGGCATTCTTAAAGGCTCGGAAAAAGGGCCGAAGCGGGATATAGCCGTTTTAAACGCCGCCCTCGCCATAGTCGCCGGAAGCGAACGGGCAGGCCATATCGGCGAGGGGATAATGCTGGCCAACGAATCGCTCGATACCGGAGCGGCCTATTACAAACTCGAAGCCCTCAAAGAAGCCACCAACT
>JAJRYM010000085.1 GCA_024275775.1 Nitrospirota bacterium | reverse complement strand
GCCCCTCAGGCCGGGCGAGGAGGTTTCAAGGAACTTCGTTTCAAAACCGGTTTCACTGTTTTTTAGAATTACATTCCGCGTATAAATCCCCTCAATCGGAAACAGCGGAAGCGGCACGCTGTTTTCCGCCAGCACAAACCCCTTTTGCTCATCGAAAGCGGCGCTTATGCCATGGAAAGGATAGCCAAGCCTGCAAAGTGAACTGCCGACATCGAGATTGTCGGGATTTTTAAAAACCGGATAAACCGAGGATGAATCGCTTTTGAAATTTTTTATCCGGCATATCGCGAGGTCGCCCTCCTGGAAAAGTTTTATTTCTCCTGTTTCCACCCCGTCGGCGCCCCACCAGAAAGAGTGATGCGTAATCCATTTTTTATTCGGGGTAAGTTTATCCAGCTTTTTCTTTTTCTGTTTCGCGTTAAGTTTGCCATTTTCCCTGATACAGGCAGACGCTTCATTGAACCGCTTTATCTCCTGCCCGTGTTGCCGAAACGCTAGAAAAGAGCCGAACAGATGCCCAGCGGTTAACAGCCAGCCTTCTTCATTAAGGAGGATAAACGCTCCGCATCCGCTCTCCACCGTTCCGTCCCACGTCCGGGTGGAAACTATCACCGGCCTTGTAAATCCGGCCGCCTTCTTGTACGCCTTTACGAACATAAAAACTTTCCTCCTTTCCTCCGGCAGGATAAGCTGTTTAAGGAAATAAATGAAGTCATTTCAATCGGCGCGGTTTGGATATAAAATGAGATTCACTTTATGAGTAAAGCCTCGTATAAATCAAGACTCAGAGAGCTCTTCCAAGGGAAGGGCAAGAACGGGCTTCTTTTCAACCGCTTCCTGCTGGTCGTTAACATACTTGCGATATTTCTTTTTCTGCTCGAGCCCGCTATCGAAATCGATATCACTTTTCATGCGATGGAAATCTTTTTCGGCTGTCTGTTTCTAGCGGAATATCTGGGGCGATTATGGGTTGCGGACAGACGGATATCCTTTTTCTTCGGCCTGATAAACCTTCTTGACCTGATAGTTATCGCTTCGCTCTTCACGCCGGTGCTGATAGGCAATTTCGGGTTTTTGCGGGTGGTAAGATCGCTCAGAATATTGCGCACGTACCGGTTCCTTACAGTGCTTGAAACCCCCAATAGCTGGTTCAAGAAGAACGAAGATGTCGTCACTTCCAGCCTGAACCTTTTCGTGTTCATTTTCATCATGACCGATATCGTTTTCGTAATGCAGGCCGACAAGAACGACTCGATAAACAGCTATGTGGACGCCCTATATTTCACCCTTACAACCCTGACAACCACGGGGTTCGGCGATATCACACTGCACGGCTCCACGGGGAAGCTGGTGGCTATTCTGATTATGGTTTTCGGGATAACACTTTTCGTAAAATTGGCCAGAGATATTATCCGCCCCTCGAAAGTTCATTATGAATGCCCCGACTGCGGTCTTCTTCGCCACGATTACGACGCCACCCACTGCAAGCATTGCGGGCGGACTATTCACATAGAAACGGAAGGAGGCTGACCTCTCTCAGCAGGTATGCTTTAACTGAATGCGGGAGATAGATTTGGCGCGTCCCGTTTTGTCATCGGCCTCTATTATAACAGCGCACATAACGCCCTCACCCTTGGCGACTTCGATAAACCGGTGGGGGATAAGGGTATGAAACCTCTTTAACGCCTCGTCCTTTCTTAAGCCTATAACCGAATCGACCGGCCCGACCATCCCGACATCCGTCTGGTAGGCCGTTCCACCCGGCAGTATTCTTTCATCGGCGGTCTGCACATGGGTATGCGTTCCAAGAACCGCCGTTACCCGACCATCGAGATGATATCCCAAGGCCTGTTTTTCGGATGTCGCCTCCGCGTGAAAATCGACTATCACCACCGAGGCCTCATTTTTCATCCACTCAAGCGCTGTATCGGCGGATCTGAAAGGGTCGTCGTAAGCGTGCATGAAAACCCGCCCCATGAGATTAAGCACACCTATTTTGAAACCGTTCTTCTCGTAAATTCTAGCTCCCGTGCCGGGAACGTTAGAAGGCGGGTAATTGTGCGGCCGGAGTATTCTCTCGTCGTCGTTTACAAGATTTAAAGCCTCTTTTTTATCCCAAACGTGGTTGCCGGTGGTAAGCACGTCCACACCCGCCTGAAACATCTGGTTGGCTGTGCCTCTCGTCAGGCCGAACCCGCCGGCCAGATTCTCGCCGTTGGCGATTACGAAATCTATCCTGTAATAGTCTATTGTCTTGGCAATATGCGCCTTCAGGGTATCCCGGCCTATCCGGCCGATAACATCCCCCGCGAAAAGAATTCTCATCAGATCTTTCCGGCTTTACCGAGCGAACTCGGTTACTCTTGTTTCGCGCACAACCGTAACCTTTATTTCGCCCGGATAGACCATCTCGTTTTCTATCTTTTTGGCGATATCTTTCGCAAGCAGATAAGCTTTGCCGTCGTCGATTGTTTCCGGCACAACCGAAACTCTTATCTCCCGGCCGGCCTGTATCGCGAACGTCTTATCAACACCGTTGAACGAATTGCTTATCGCTTCCAGCTTTTCCAGCCGTTTGATATAGGCCGCCAGCATTTCGCTTCTGGCGCCGGGGCGGGAAGCGCTAAGCGCGTCGCTCGCCGCGACGAGCGTAGCGATAACGGATTCCGCTTCCACATCCTCATGATGGGAGGCGATGGAGTTTACTATTATCGGTTTTTCGTTATACCTGCGGGCGAGGTCGCCGCCTATTTCGGCGTGCCCGCCTTCAACCTCGTGGCTCGTGGCTTTTCCGATATCATGCAACAGGCCGGCTCTTCTGGCTATCTTCAGGTCAAGCCCCAGCTCCGCGGCCATCATGCCGCATAGAAAAGCAACCTCCTTGGAATGAAGCAGGACATTCTGGGAATAGGATGTGCGGTATTTGAGTCTGCCAAGAAGCTTGATGATTTCAGGATGAATATTGTCGCATCCTACTTCAATGGCCGCTTTCTCTCCGGCTTCCTGCACGGAACGCTCAATCTCCTTTTTAACCTTTACGACCATATCCTCGATTCTGGCCGGATGGATTCTGCCGTCCGCTATGAGCCTTTCCAGAGCCATTTTGGCGGTTGCGCGTTTAATCGGATCGTAGGATGAAAGAATAACGGCCTCCGGGGTATCGTCTATTATCAGGTCTACACCAGTCGCCATTTCGAGCGCCTTGATATTTCTGCCTTCTCTTCCGATTATTCTGCCTTTCATTTCATCGCCGGTAAGCTGGACGATGGAAACGGTCGATTCGGCTATCGTATCCGCGGCGCATCTCTGTATGGCCAGCCCTATAACTTTCTGGGCCTTGTGCATCGCCTTGGCGGAGGCGTCTTCCTCGATTTTTTTCATAAGCAGGCCGCATTCGTTTCTGGCTTCCTGAAGAAGCTGGGCTTTCAGCTCCTCTTTAGCCTCTTCGCGGGTCATCATGGAAATAATCTCCAGTTTTTTCAACTGCTCGTCTATCATTATTTGATAACGTTTTTCCGCGTTGCCGGCTTTTTCCTGTTGTCGTCTCAGTTCTTTTTCCCGGCGCTGAAGCTCCTTTTCACGCTGGTCAAGCTGGTCGAATTTCCTGTCTAAACCGCTCGTCCGCTGTTGTAGCCGGCGCTCCTGGCCCATCAGATCCCTCTTGGCCTCGCGCATCTCTTTCTCGAATTCATTCCTGACCTTCAGAATCGCTTCCTTGGATTCGAGAATGGCATCCCGCTTGATGTTGGAACCTTCCTTGCGGGCGTTCTGGATAATCTGTTCGGCTTTTTGTCTGGCTTTGGTGATTTTTCCGGCTTCTATGGCCAATTTAAGAAGAAAACCACCGATGAAAGAGCCGAATCCTATAAGAACATAAATCGTTGTTACGTTCATATCTGCGTCTCCCTAGTCTAACGGCATCGCACCGTTATGGTTTAAACCGGACGGAAGAGAGATATTTTCAGAGAGATTTCAGGAAAGTCGGGGCGAGTCTGCCGGGAAATCGAATGGATTTTTTTCCTTCCATGCGATTCCCCACGGTGCGAAAAACATTTTCCGGACTAAAGGAAAAGAATGAACCGATACCCTTTTTATCGGCATGTAACATTCTGTGTTGAATCGAAAATTCAAACACTTTTCCGCCGGAAGATGTTGTCTTCTTGTGAAACAGACGTGCAAGCCGGTAAACAGAGCCGGCAATTCGGCCACTAACAGCCACAACCTGAAAAAAACTATCAAAATACCTCTTTCGTTCCCGTCCGGAACAAAAAATTTCAAAACTTGTAACACCTGAATTTTTCAGGCATTACACATTCTCACCATTAAATTAACGGCTTCATCGTATCTTATCGGCATATAAATTGTCAACTTTCAGCCTTTTCCAATATGAAATGAGTCTGAAACAGTGATGAGTCTGTTCATCATAGGAGGATGATAATAGATATGGATGAGGCACAGATTCGGACATTGGAAGAGATTGAGCAATTTTTGTGTGGAGCTGGGCAGGCGTGCCATACCCGCCGATGCAGGACAGCTTCGCAAGGAAATGAACGGGGTTGCGCGCGGCTCCGCGGTTACTATAAAATCGCGTCCGCCCCTCTTTCTGCCGTTGCATGGCGCCGGATACCAAAAAAATCAAATGGCCAAATAATCAAATAATCGGCTCACTGTCCCCCGCGAACGCACCTGACATAGCCGTTGCCCGACTGATTTAAGAAGCCGTAGGCGCCGCCATAGTAGAAATCCACACCCCACACCCACCCGAGGGAAGTATTGTAAGCGCTGGTAGTGGCCGACCAGTAGTAGCTCGAAACGGTACTCGGGAAATAGGTACTGTTTATAACAGGATTGAAGGTTGTATTATCCATTATCGACTTCAATGTCTTTACATTCGGCAAACGCCAGTCTGTATAATTGGCCAATGTAAGATTCTCGCAGTAGGTTATCGCCGATTCCCAGTTGGAGGTTGTGGCCGTACTACTGGAGGTTGTAGCCGTACCACTGCAGGAGGCGTCGTTAGCCTGCCCTTTACTGCACTTCTGCCACATCAGCATGGTTACATTATCCGTCACCGTGCCGTCGCCGTTATCGGTGAAACTCTGCGCGCTTGATGCTGTACCACGAACGCACCTGACATAGAAGTTGCTCGACTTACCGCCCTCGGCGATCTGCCCACTGTAGAAATCCACACGCCACGCCCACGTGGAAGTATCGTAGACGGTGAGGACCGACGACCAGTAGGCGTCCGAAACGATACTCGGGAAATAGGTACTGTTTATAGCAGGATTGAAGGTTCCATAGTTGGCAATGGCCATCAGTTCAAATTCATTTGGCAGACGCCAGTCGTTATAACCGCCTGTGTTCAGTGAACCGCATACGTTTGTGCCGCCGCCCGGGTTATACGTCGCGTCCGCCGTGCCTGTAGCTTCGTACCAGTTATGAGTTAAACCGTCATCCTGTTTTTGCCACATCAGGGAGGTGACATTATCGGTTATCGTCCCGTCGTTATTATCGGTATAGGACGGCGGGTTGATAAGGTAGTCGCTGTCAAGGCCGAACACCAGTGAATATTTCGTCGTCTGCCCCGTATCCGGCACCTTCCTTACCGTTACGGTTACGGTCGGCGTTGCGATAACCTCGGCGGAAGCAGAACCTTCGCCTCCGGCATTTACCGCCGTAACGATATAGTAATAAGTCGTACCGTTGGTGCGACCGGTATGGCTGTATGGCGATGTAACGCCGGTTATCTTCGTGCCGGTTGAAGGGGTAACGCCGGGGGAAGTCGACCAATAGATGTTGTATGAATCGGTGCCGGTAACCGCGCTCCAGCTTACGTCCGCCTGCCCGTCTCCGGCGGTAGCAGAGAGGCCGGTTGGGGCTGGAAGAACTGGTAAAAAAATGGTAGAGACTTTGGTGGTTTGTTTTCCTGCTATACCGAGTAGCCCCTTCCCGTAAACCTGTACCGTTATATCGTATGTTCCGGCGGTTGAACAATTAATAGTCGCCGAGTTTCCATCTGCGGAAGGAGTTATGGCTATTCCGGAGCTTGGGCTGGCAGACCATGAAATATTTGACGATGGGACAGTATTATTAGACCCATCTGTGACAAGGATAGAATATTGGGTATCCCGATCGGTAGCAGATGTAGTTGGCGCCGTTGTATAAGAGACTGACGGCAAGGTGAAGAAGGTGTATGAATATAGCCTTTTTGTGTTGCTCTTCCAATCAACCAAGGTTACGCTGAAAATTTTGAGCTTTGCTGTTACATAACTATCTATATACCCGATAACATCAAACTTGGTCAACTCAACCGGGGGTGGAACAAACCTAGCGCTCGCATCTAATTTAACACCCGGCTTAACGACCAGGCTGGTTGATGCCGCTTTGTAGAATGTCGTTGAAATTTCCGGGTATATAGACAACTCGCCAACCACGGTGCCTTGTGCAATTATATCGAATGTAACGGTATTGCTATATCCCGAACCATCAATTTTTTTCCACCCGCCGGACTGCGTGTATTCCAGCCCTACAGATACTTTTTTGCTAATAGAGAGTCCGGAGGAGATATCCAGAGAAGATGAAACATCTAGTGTAAGATCCGCCAAGAACTCTACTGAAACATCCTGAACCACAGGGACTGGACCAACTAAATAATTGAGCTGGATGTTAACCTTGGCAAGGCGTTTTCCGGTTACTCCTATGGTTTTTGCACCGCTAAATTTGTATGTGGCTAAGGCATCGAAAAATAGTGTGCCGGATGCCTCAAGTTTTAAAGATTCCAGGGATGTTGTAACGCCAAGAGTTTTTCCAAAGGCAACTTCTGTGGTGAATTGAGGTTTAAACCCATAATCGAAGGTAAGGCTTGCTTCCTGCGACAGCGTCACTCCTAAAGCGCTCACCCCGGTAGAGGCCGCCTTAGGAATTAGATTGATTTTT
>JAJRYM010000084.1 GCA_024275775.1 Nitrospirota bacterium | reverse complement strand
TCTATGGAGATTACGCCTGTGGCGATTTTGGCGAAGATGGTTTCGATATACTGTCTTCTGCGGTCGAGTTCCAGGTTTGTGGCTACCAGTTCTTTATGACTGCTTTCAAGCTTGAAACGGGATGTTTCCAGCTCTTCGGTCATCCTGTTGAACGAGTTAATAAGGAAACCGACTTCATCTTCGGTCTTGGCCTCCAGCCTTACCGACAGATCGCCGGAAGTTACCCTGTTCGTGGCTTCCGCAAGTTGGGAAATCGGTACGGTAATATCCTTCGCCAGGTATAGGCCGTACCAGATGGCGGCAAAAAGAATTATCAGCGCCACCAGCAGAAGAGTAACCTCGTACACCGCTTTGATCGGGAACTTCTGGAGCTTGAGCTGTTTATAGTCCTCGAATGTTTTTGTTATGGCGTTTATCTTCGCCACGACCGGTTTGTCGATTGAATCGGCTATAAAAACCGTTCCCGCCAGCCCGCGCCTATTCTTGCCGGAAACGATTATGGGCGCCATGGAGAAAACCCTGGAACTTCCGGCTGTCATCTGGATGTTCGTGATGGTTTCGCCTTTTTCAAGCCGGTCCATCCCTTGGGCGTCTATCTTTTTTGGCTTCCTGGGCTTGATATCCGGCGTGGCATCGCGCGCCAGCTCGTTGAAATCCGCGTCATAAACGATAATCTGCTCAACATCGAACTCCTTGAGGTGGCGGTTTACGGAGTTTTTAAGATAGATCCTGTTCTTCTCGGCAAGCATCCGCTTGTCCTGGATGAGTTGCGCGAGCTTGGATGCCTGCACGGAGACCGCCTCTTCCGAACTTTTATAGAGGGTTTCCGCCACTTCCAGGGAATCTTTCAGCGATTTTTCAACCGTCTCGCTGAACCAGTTATCGATAGCGTTGGTTATGAGGCCGCTGGCTACAATAAACAGGAGAATCGAGGGGATAAGGGTAAATGTTACAAAAGAAAAGACCAGCCTTGTCTGAAAACGGCTTCCGAACATCTTGCTTTTGCGCTCCGAATAGAGCTTTACGAGGTTCCTCCCAACGAGAACCAGAATGATAAGCAGGAATATGATGTTTATGTTCAGCAGGAAAAGCATAAGCAGATTGTGCGCTACCGGGATTTTCACGCTCTGTGCGTGGAACAGCATCTGCGTTGTGCTGACCAGTATAATAATCGCAAGCGCCAGGAAAGCGATTATTCGGTACCATCGTTTTCTGTCAGTGGATGACGAATCGTCCGACCGGCGCGCTTTTATACTGTTTCTGGTCGGGAACAAGCGGGAGAAAGCGTTGGTGATGGCTTTTAAAAGCCGGTTCATTTATTTTACTTCTGGACCATCCGTGTAATGGGAGCGCCCGGTGATTTCACCAGAAATGCGGTTGAATTTTGCCATGACGTTTCAAACTCCAGGAAGGAGACGAAGAATAAAATATAGTTGAAAGGCGCCATGAGGTCGGGCGAATGCATTTCCGACTTGATTTTCAGGTAGTATTTTTTACTCTTTCTTAAATCCAGCGTATCCGCGATGGGCACATCGCGAAGATGGCTCATCCACGTTTCCAGAGACGCTCTGTTTTTCAGAACAAGATACCGCTCGTTGCCCACTCCGTTTGAATTACGGCTGTTAGAGAATAGCGTGTCCTGATTTGTTTTCTTTATGGCCGCAAGCTTTTTCTTAAAACTTTCAGGGTCGGGAGGGTCGTCGGCGATTGTTTCGATAGCGTTGAATTCCTTGGTAAAGGAATCGTATTTCACGGTTTTATGGAGGGTAATGGCTTTTTCCGTCTTGTCCCAAAGCATAAAACGCGACCTGCGCAGATTTATGTAAAACGTGAACGTAACGGGCATGCCGGACATGATTGCGTCTTCCACGTCCTTCGTGAAAACGCCTTCGAGGTCCGCCGATACCAGTATTCTGGCGTAGCGTTCTTTTATCTGGACATTGACGATTTGGGCGCTGTCGGCGTACGAAGGTTTCGGGTGCGCAAGGAAAAACGCACTAAAGACCAAAAGGGCGCATAAGAGACGTTTCAAATGCACATATCCCCTTAAAAAAATAACAGTTTCTATTCCCGCACTAAAATACTACTTTTAAAAGGCAGATTCAACCGGCAAATATCGGCGGAGAGCATATTTTGAGCAATAGAGGTCTGGTCTTTTTGCGTTAATGAGGTAAACTAAAGGCAAACAACCCCGGCAGTCTTGCTCAGGATTTCCGATTGCATCAAAGGGAGAGAAGGGTATCTAATGAGTAATATGCGAATTCTGGCGATGATTTTGGCCGGGGGACAGGGCTCAAGATTGATGCCTCTTACCAATGACAGAGCCAAGCCGGCGGTGCCGTTCGGCGGCCGTTACAGAATAATAGATTTCGTTTTAAGCAATTTCGTCAATTCAAAGATAGTGCGGATAAAAGTGCTGACCCAGTTCAAATCCGATTCGCTTAACAGGCATCTTTCGCGGGCGTGGCAGATAGCCCCGCAGTTCGGCTATTTTATCGACCCCGTTCCGGCGCAGATGAGAACAGGGCAGAACTGGTATCAGGGCACGGCAGACGCTATCTACCAGAACCTTAACCTCATCAGGGACGAGAACCCGGAATGCGTTTGCGTGTTCGGCGGCGACCATATCTACCGGATGGACGTTTGGCAGATGATCTCTTTCCACCGTAGCAAAAAGGCCGATTTGACTATTGCCGCCATACCAAAACCGCTGGAACTCGCTAGGCAGTACGGCGTTATCGAAGTGGATGAAAACTGGCGGATAACCGGTTTTCAGGAAAAGCCGGAAAATCCTACCGCCATGCCGGGCAGGCCGGATATGGCGCTTGTCTCCATGGGGAACTACATTTTCCAAAGAGATAAACTGGAAGCGTGGATTATCGAAGATGCCGCGATGGATACCGATCATGATTTCGGGAAAAATATAATCCCCAGTAAGTACCGCGACAACGGCATATACGCTTACGATTTTTCAACCAATACCATCCCCGGCATGGAAGACAAGGAAAAAGGGTACTGGCACGACGTTGGAACCATCGAGGAGTATTACGAGGCTTCAATGGAGCTCGTTGGAATAACGCCGATAATAAACCTCTATAACGATTTATGGCCGGTGCGCACCTACAGCGGAAACTGCCCGCCCGCCAAGTTCGTCTTCGCCGACGAGGATAGCCAGCGTGTAGGAATGGCGACCGACTCCCTTATATCCGAAGGCACTATCATCTCCGGCGGAAAGGTTAACAGATGCGTCGTCTCGCCGGGAGTGCGTGTGAACTCCTATTCCTACGTTGAGGATTCGATTCTCATGGGGGATGTCAACATAGGCAGACACTGCAAAATTCGTAGAGCCATAATCGATAAGTACGCCAACATCTCCGAAGGAACCCAAATCGGTTACGACATCGAAGAAGACCGCAAGCGGTTCCACGTAACCAAATCGGGTGTCGTTGTGATATCCAGAGACGCCCGCTTCTAACGGCTTCCTTTTAACCGTTTTTCATGTTTTAATCCCCCGACGTTATAAGTATGTTTATCAGGTGAGCAAAATATTTTTTCTAATCGGAATACATAACCATCAGCCGGTGGGCAATTTCGGGCACGTTTTCGATGAAGCCTTCGAGAACTGCTACTCGCCGCTTCTGGAAACGCTTTCCCGCTATCCCGACGTACGGTTTTCCATTCATCACACCGGGCCTCTTCTTGAGTGGATACAGGAGAACCGGCCGGAATATATAGAGAAACTCCGCGGTCTGGTAGCGGAGAAAAGAGTGGAGATACTTGGAGGCGGATTTTATGAGCCCATTTTATCCGTCCTGCCGGAAAGAGACGCCGTAGGCCAGCTTGAAATGATGAACGAATGGACCGAAAAACATCTGGGGCAGAGGCCGAGAGGGGCGTGGCTGGCCGAGCGGATATGGGACCCCGCCATCCCCCGCGTACT
>JAJRYM010000083.1 GCA_024275775.1 Nitrospirota bacterium | reverse complement strand
GCCTCCATCAATCTCGTGGAACAGCTTGAGGGAGAAATCGCGGGGATAGCTTTTATTGTGGAGCTTGCCTTTCTCGACGGCAGAGAGAAACTTGGCAACTATCCGATATTTACCCTTATCAGGCGCGATTGAGCGTTACTTTGAGCTTTCCTTGCATGAGTCCCATAAATAATCTCTTTTGATGCACTCATGCTCGGCCTTCGCTGTGTAGCATCTGTCGTCGGCGGATATTACCTTGATATTTCCGATATCCGAGAACATGTAGCTTCCCGCCGGATTGGCGGTGTATGAACCATTTTCCTGTTTATACCTTTCCTGAGCCTGCGCGAGCTTCTTGAATCCGGCGTCGGCGTTTTCGTAAATCGTATCGGGCGATCTTGCCACGAACCACGAGTAGCATTGGTAGTGCAGAAAAAGATTGAAAGGTATGAAAAAAACCCCGGCAATAACGAGCGGTATTCCCCACTTCTGTTTGCTGATGATTCTCACCGTGCCTACGCCCACAAGAATAAGGCCGCACACCGCGCCGAAAAGAGCGAAACATACCAGTATCCCGTAGGCGGAACTCAGCAGGAAATTGTCTTCGTAGCAGTAGGCCGGCGTCATACCTGCGAGGGTGAAGGCGATTGTGGCAAGGCGTATGCCGAACCATATTCCGAGCGGCAGTATTGCCAGGCCAAGCATTATCAGGATGAATGTTGAAGCGGTATCCTTCCTATCGCCTGTTTCGGAGGATTTGTTTTCCATGGCGGGCATTATACGACATGCAAAGCCAGATTCGGGAACGCCGCGGCTTTAATTATATGTGGAAACTCCTTTTCACAGGAGATGTGCTTGGTCTTTTGGTTAAGCGGAAGAAAAAATCAGGAAGCCCTTTTTATGGCGGCCAATTCCCTGCAGTCGTCTTTCCACATGCAGTTCGGCTCCTCACATGTGTCGAACTCGCCGCAACAGTCGGCATAGCCTTCCGCAAGCTGTATTGTCCGTATGAGGTCTTCCTTCGTTTTGAATTTGGAAGGGGATGCGATGCCCAGCGCTCTGGCCATATCCTGAATTTCTTCAAACGTCACGGTTTTTACCCCCGAAGCCATGAACATTGGAAAATGTCCTTTTACCTATTAAGTAATACTACCACGATTAAGGAAAAAACAGACCAGCTTTTGGAGAAAGTTCAGGAAGCGGCCAGTTTTCTCAGTGATTCCTCAAAAGGCTTCCCGGCGATGCCTTTTTCGGTGATTATCGCCTTTATATACCTCGCGGGGGTTACATCGAACGCCGGGTTAAGGATATTTACCCCTTCCGGCGCGAGCTGTTTATCGCCTATATGAGAAATTTCTCGGCTGTTTCTTTCCTCTATAGGTATGCCGTCTCCGTCCGGCGTGTTGAAATCGATAGTGGAAATTGGAGCCGCCACGAAGAAAGGTATCTTGTGGTGGTTCGCCAGCACCGCGAGCGAATAGGTGCCGATTTTGTTGGCCGCGTCGCCGTTGCGGGCGACTCTATCGGCTCCCACTATCACGCAGTCCACCATTCCTTTGCGCATGAAATGTCCCGCCATGTTATCGGTTATAAGCGTTACGTCTATTCCTTCTTTCATCATTTCCCACGCTGTGAGCCTTGCGCCCTGCAGGAAGGGGCGGGTTTCGCAGGAGAGCACCTTTATTTTCTTTCCGCGTTCATGCGCCACTTTCACCACGCCGAGCGCCGTTCCGTAGCTCCCGGCCGTCGCCAGCGCGCCCGCGTT
>JAJRYM010000082.1 GCA_024275775.1 Nitrospirota bacterium | reverse complement strand
GAAGAAGCTATCAAGGGGATATTCGTGCCGGGAAGGATTTTTGAAGATTTCGGTTTCAAGTATTTCGGGCCTATCGAGGGGCATAATTTCGACGCCATGCTGAATACGTTTGAAAGCGTAAAAAAACTGAAAGGGCCGCGGCTGATTCATGTAGTCACAAGGAAGGGCAGAGGTTACAAACCGGCGGAGGAGAAGCCGGGCCTGTTTCACGGAACGGGGCCTTTCGACGTCAAGACCGGCAAGAAGACACCGTCCGGCAAGAAGGCTTCTTTCACCTCGATATTCGCAAGGACATTGACGGAACTGGCGGAAGAAGACGACAAGATAATAGCCATTACGGCGGCCATGCGCGAAGGAACCGGCCTGCAGGAATTTGCCGAAAAGTTTCCGGAAAGGCTTTTTGACGTGGGGATAGCGGAACAGCACGCTGTAACCTTCGCCGGAGCTATGGCGATTGAAGGTTTCAAACCGGTGGCGGCGATATATTCCACTTTTCTGCAGAGAGCGTTCGATCAGGTTATTCACGACGTCTGCAAAACAGGACTGCCGGTTACGTTCGCGGTTGACCGCGCCGGAATCGTCGGGGCGGACGGCTCGACGCACCAGGGGCTGTTTGATTTGAGCTTCCTGCGGGAGGTTCCCAACATGACCGTAATGGACCCGAAAGATGAAAACGAACTGCGCCACATGATTTTGACCGCAGTTAACCATAACGGCCCCATAGCCATAAGGTATCCGAGGGGGAACGTTATCGGAGTCGCGCTCGATCAGGAACTGAAGGCAATAAAAATCGGCGAGGCCGAACTTTTAAAAGAAGGGCATGACATACTTATCTGCGCTATAGGCAACCGGGTGCCGGACGCGCTCGCGGCCGCTTACAAGCTGGAAAAGAAGGGCTGTTCGGCGGCGGTCATAAACGCGCGGTTCGCCAAGCCGATAGATATAAAGCTCATATCGACGTGGGCCAAAGAGTGCGGAACCATCTTAACGGTGGAGGAAAACAGCGCCATCGGCGGTTTCGGTTCGGGCGTTTTCGAGGCATTGAGAGATACGGGGCTCGGCTCAATAGCGGGAGCGTCGCTCGGCGTGCCCGATATATTCGTTCAGCACGGTTCGCAGGAGAGCAAGAGGAGCCAGCTGGGCCTCGATGCAGAAGGCATTTTCAAGAAAGCTCTCGAAGTTCTTAAAAAGCCCGGAAAGATTGCCACCGTAGCTCGGCAGGCGGGGACGCACAGGCTTCAGTAGCGCCGCTTTTCAGGCGTCGCAGAATTCCTCGAAACCGCAATACGGATTGGGGCATTTCCCTTTCGGCAGAAGGGACGCGATAATTTTTTCCCCATCCATCGTGCCGTGAACGGCGCGCGCCGCCTCTTCCAGCTCGATAATCTTCGCTACGATGCTGTCGGCTTTGCTTTCGACATCGGCAAGAGCGCTTGCGTCCAGCTCCCACTCGACAGCGCTAGGTTGCCTGTTTTTCAGATAGACGAGCGCGCAACGGATTTTTTCGGCGGGCAGTTCTCCCGATACGGCAAGGGCGTACAGCTCCAGCTGAAACCGCGCCGAGGCATCGCCGGGTCCGGCGGAATATTTGTAATCGACGATTGTCGGAATTCTGGCTTCATCCTTTAGCAGGAGGTCTATTTTTCCGTCAACGAAAAACGGCGGAGAGCCCAGCCGGGCGGTGAACGGAATTTCCCTGCCGACTTCCATCAGCCTCCCCGCGCGAAGTTTTGCGAAAAGAGGGAGCGCCCGCAAAGCCAGCAGTTCGCCGGCAATTTTTTTCCTGAAACGCGCATCGGTTCCGGGAAGCCGTTGTTCCAGCTCTTTTTCGACGCACGCGAGATACCTTGTTTTATCGGATGCGAAATCCGCCCGCTCCAGCGCCGCGTGAACCCCCGCGCCGGTTTCAATATTATTCCGGCCTTTTTTGTTCGGCGCCCCACCGCTTTTTCCCGGAGGCGCAATGCCGCACAACCGGCCGAAAAAGTATTCGTGCGGGCATCTTGCGAAGGCCGTGATGGAGCTTACGCTGAAGAAAAGTTTCCGGCCGGTTTCGGCCGGTTTTTCGGAAATTCTTTCTACGGCAGGCGGCTTCTTTGCGTCATAGGTCTGCGGAGTTTGCGACAGAATATCGTAAGCGCATTTTTCATCTTCTTTCGCGTCGGGAACGGCGCCGCCGGCCGGCGGTTCGTAAAAAAGTTCCGGAGATTCGCTGTGCACTTTATTCGCCTGCTCCGCGAAACCGGAGCTTCCCCGTTTCATTTCGGCTCCGCTTATCACCAGCCTGTCCCGCGCCCTTGTGCAGGCTACGTAGAAAAGCCGGGATGCGTCGGCTTGCGCTTTTTCCGCGTTTGCCTGTTTGATTTCCTGAAAAACCTTGCCCTCGCAGGTTTCCAGCGAATCGGTATCGACGTGCCTTACGGCAACCCCCCGCCTCGAATTAAATGCCGCACTTCCTCTGAAAGCGGCCACGCCCGAATCGACGTCCGCCAGAAATACGATGGGAAATTCCAGCCCCTTGCTCTGATGGATAGTCATTATCTTCACAGCATGCGGCTCTTCGGAAGCTATAAGCGCCTGCGGTTCACGCGCCCCGCTTTCGTACAGGTCGGACATTCGTTTGACGAAATTCTTCAGCGTGATTCCCGATTCCCGCTCCATTACCCGCGCCGTTTCGATAAATTTCAAGACGTTGGCCACTTTCTGCAGGCCGCCGGGCTGGGCGCCGAGAATGCCGCTTATACGGCTTTTATCCAGAACGGTCTCTATAATTTCCGATACGTTCATTCTGTCTTTGGCTTTAGCAAGCGGAACAAACCATTCCATGAACTCTGCGAATTTTTGCCGTTCCAGATCGTTCGTCACGTCCGGCGGAGCCTCCGGTCTGCGCAGGTATGCCGCAGGTTCCATAATCCGGCCGTCCGGCCTTTTTCTGAGCTTCAAAAGCGTTGCGTCGGAACATCCGCAGTAGGGGGAGCGGATTGCCGCCACCCATGAGACGGTATCGGCAGGATTATCGAGATAAAGAAGAATTGAAATCAGTTCCGCCACCTCCTGACTCTGATAAAATCCCTCGCCTTTGTGTATAACGTGCCGTATTCCCGCGCGATTGAGCGCCGATTCATATATGGGCAGAATGGTAAATTTTCGGAACAGGATGGCCACGTCCCCGAACCGCGCCGGGCGGGTTTGGCCGTTTTCCTCTATTTCCATCCCTTCGTCGATTATCCCCTGAATGCGTGAAGCGATCAGGTCGGCTTCCGCGTACCGGCAGTCGTCGGCTTTCAGATTTTCCGCCTCGATTGAAATACGCTCAACCGGCGGTATCGGCGAGGGAGGGCGAAGCGGCCCGCTTGCGTCTTCCGATTTGAATATTTTCTTATGATGTTTTCCGAAAAGCCGGTTGGCGAAATCGATAATCCCGACGTTTGCCCGGCGATTGATGTTTATTTGAAAAACTTTCCCGCCGCCTTTTTCAATTTGCCCGGCGGCATCTTCAAAAAGCTGGAAATCCCCGCCGCGGAAACCGTATATCGCCTGCTTGGCGTCCCCAACTATAAAAAGCCGCCCTTCTCCGGCGGGGGCCAGCTGGTCGAGAATCTTTTTCTGGATGCCGTTAAGGTCCTGGTATTCATCCACGAGCAGATGGGAGAAAGTTTCCCTGTAAATCGCTTTTACCGCCCTGTTGCGGCGGAACAGCTGGAGCGTTATTTCCTGCAGGTCGTCGAAATCGAGCCTGCCTTTCCCCTTCACATCGGTTTCCATGTAGCGGTGGAAGCGGTACAGGAGGCCGCACACCTGCTCCGCGCTTTCGGATGCCATGGAGGAGACAATCAGCCCTCGGTACTCTTCCAGAGCGGTTTTGACATTGCCAAGTGTCAAATCGTCATCTCCTTTCAATCTCCAGTTTTTAGTGCATGCAACGAGCATGTTCAGCAGTGAAACGGCTCTGCCGTCGCGGAGATCGGCTTTGGGGTTAAGCAACGGGATATCTTTTTCGAGACAGTGGAATTTTTCCATCCTTTTCTCGGTCGTGGCCGCTGTTTCGAGAGAGGCGAGGTTCTCCATGGCCGTTGTTTTCAGTAAGGATAGTTTTTCCGCCGCGCCCCGCAATGTTTTACGGTATTCCGAAAGCAGTTCCTTAGAATCGGAAATCCCGGCGGCCCGGATGAGAGGTCTTAATGCTTCGACGATATTTACAAGGGAGTTGTCGTACCTGAAATCGGAGTCGAATCCGTACCTGTAGGCAAGCCGCAGTATGGCGGTGTCGCGCGAACGGAGCCCCGCAAGAAGAAACTGTTCGAGGGCTTTTTTCTGAAGAGCGGCAGAGCGCGGCGCGTCGAGTATTTCAAAATGCGGGTCTATCCCGGCCTCGATGGGGTTTTCCCGCAATACGCGGGCGCAGAAGGAATGGATTGTGGAGATATAGGCCTGCGATATCCGCCTTCTGCAGTAAAGAAAATGTTTCGCCAGCTTGGCGGCTTCTTTTCCGCCTGGATTATCGTTTATTTTTGTGATTTCTTCCGTTATCCGCGCGGTGATGCGCCTGCGCATCTCTTCGGCCCCCTTCTCAGAGAAGGTAAGGGCAAGGATATTCTCAGGTTTCAGGAAACATCCTTCCTCGTTTTTAGTTTTTAGCAGGCGGATAAATCTTTCTACCAGTAGGTAGGTTTTTCCGGTTCCCGCCGAGGCGCGCACACAGCAGTCGCCCGCGTAACCGATGATTTCTTCCGTTATGTCACTCATTTGATGCAGGGCTCCTGACTTCACGGTATCGGCAGGCTCTTAGGAACGGACAGAAAGAGCAGTCGCGCGGCGTAACGGGAAATTCGCCCGATTCCATCCGCGTTATCTGTTCATACACCCGTTCTCCAAACTCGGTGCAGGCAACCCGCTCCAGCGCCACAGCAGACCCCGCGTCTTTAAAAAATGACTCCTTCGGTTTTGACATTTGCGGGCCTTTCCTTAACTTGAAATAGGCGGCCTCCGCTCCGTTCACTTTCGGCATATCCCTTCCTTCCAGCACGGCATGAAGAGCCGCCAGCATGTAAACCGGCATCTGAAAGGATTCCTGCCCGAAACTCTCTTCTTTCAACAGCGGGTTAAGCCGCGTAAGGTTGGCCGAATATTTGTAGTCGATTACTCGTATCAACTGTTCGTCGGGCAGGTAATCAACCCTGTCTATCTGCCCGCTGAAATTTATATTCCTGCCGTTCACTTCTATGCTTACCGGCAGACCTTTTCTTGGGCCGAAACTGAGCTCGGTAAAAAGAACCGCGAACGGCCGGGCGGCCAGTTCTGCGGTTTCATGAGCTACGAAGAGCCCCAGCGTTTTTTTAATCTGTTCTTTCGTTATTTTCCATAGCTCTTCGTCGCGCGGCATTTTTTCCGCCTCTTTCGCCCTGAAAACCGCCTCGGCCGCCGAGAGCATTCTCTTTTTTCTTTCGCTTTCGGTAGCCGGTTTCGTTTTCGCGCCGCTTCCGGTTTTTTCCCCGTAATATTTTTCCAGTATCTCGTGAATCAGGCTTCCCTTTTCCCTGCTTTCAAGGTCGGGGCGCGGAGTGGCCGGCGGTTCGCACTCCATCGGCTTGTACATGAAATATTGGAACGGACAGTTCGCGTACCGTGCCAGAGATGATGTGGGGGAATACCCGCTTTTCATGGCGGCTTTGAAGAACGCGGACAGTTGCGGTAAAAATCCCGCTATGCCGGTGAAAAGATTGGAAGCGCTTTTTCTTTTTTCCGGGTCGTGCTCAAGGTAGAAGCGGCGGCGCTCTTTTTCTATCCTGCTTCTTTCGCACGAAAGGCGAAAAGATTCGCCCGAACCGGGATTGCCCGCGAAATAGCCGTAATAATCCTTCAGCGCGCCCGCCTCCTCGGCCGGGCGGCTGAACAGATCCTGCAACAGCTTGGCTTCTTTAGCCGCGCCGTCTATCTGTTCGTGATAATCTTTTTCAATAGCCACCGGCGCGCTTGATTTTTCCTCAAGTTGCGGGAAATTGCCGTGAACATCTTCAAGAAACGAAGATTTTCCCAGTTCGTTTCCGTCAAGATCGCTGATGCTGTAGGAAAGAAACAGTTGCCGCGTGGCGGAACGAGAAGCGAAATAAAAAAGAAACGATTCCTCTTCCCACGATTCGCCCAGCCTGCCGAAAACCTGCCTGCCCCTTCTCCGCTGTGGAATTTCCCGTAGCACCGTTTCGGCATGAAGCCGGTTGAACTCCTTTTTCTCCCGCTCGGCGAGGATGGAGCCCTGCCGCGTACTTTGCGGAAATTCGCCGTCATGGAGACCGCATATAAACAGGTACGGAAACCTCCGCCCGGCCAGCTCGTGCACGTTCAATATCTGCACCTGATTGCGGTCGGCCCAGTCGGGCGATGGAATGTTGCCGAGAGAATTTACGAGAAGCCACCGCAGGTCATGCAGGTCGAATCGCGTACCGGCCAGCCCGTATTTTTTTAAAATGGCATCTATCTCCGCAATCAGCGCGTCGAATCTTTCCATGCAGTAGAGGTCCCGCGTGGAAAACGGGTCGCTTTGACGCAATATTTTTGGGGGGAGAAATTTCATGACCGCTCTGAACCGTTTTATCGTTTCCTCAGCCGTGCGCGCCGTGCCGACTTTCTCCAGCTTCCCAACAAAACTGAGAATCTTTTTAAGAGCGGCACGCATCTCTTGTGAAACCTTCTTTTTAGGGGCAATCGAGCCGATTCTTTGCCGCCAGACTGCGGCGGGCCCGCTAATAACACCTGCTTCCTTCAGAAGATTTTCCACGTCGCACGCTTCCACGCCGTCCGGCAGAAAATCGAAATAGTCCGATACGGCAATTTTTAAAACTTCATCAAGATCGAACCCCGTATCGACAGCCCTGAAAACCGTAAAAAGTGTGCGTATATACGGATTGCCTGCAACCGGAACCCCTCGCCTTAGATAAACCGGAATGCCGGCTCTGCGGAAAACGTCCTCGCCGATTACGCCGTACTCCTCAAGGTTTCTGAACACGACGCAGAAATCCGACCAGTTGCCATTGCTTTTATCCAGTATGGCGGCCGCGACCTCTTCCATTTCTCTGTACCGGCTGGAGTTCCTTTTTATTTCCACGCTTCCGGCGATATCTTTGCCGCTCTCGCACGGTTTTTCCGAAAAAACAAAGCGGGAGAAAGTCTTAAGATTTTCATCCTGCCTGCTGTATCCGTCGTCGAACGCCAGCTCTATGTTCCGCTCGCGGTCTTCCAGACTCTGAAACTTCTGAATGTTGCGCTCCACGAAATTGAACGCCTTTATTCTGTCATCGGGCAACGGAAAATGGATGACCGTCTTTTTCCACCGGGCAATCTGATAGATAAGCTCGAACCTGAAAGGGGTGAAGTGGTAGATATCGAAAAAATGTATTTCCTCGAAACGGGAGAGGAACCGAGGCACTATCCCAATATCGTCAATTTTCTTTATAAGCTCCATGCGAATATCGGCCGAATCGCAAAGGGAATGTTTTTTAAGGGAACGATCGTAACGGCGGAATATAGACCGTATCCATCTTTCCTTTTTTGGGGAAAACCCGCTGATCCGCGCAAGGTCGGCCGGTGTTACGAGCCCGAGTTTCAACTGCTGGACAAGCTCCCCGACAGATCTTACAAAACCGTCGCTGGCCAGAAGGCCTGAAAGATACCGGCCTCGGCTGAAAGGGCCGGCGGATGCTACGGCGTCGTTAAGAAAAAACCATCTTTCAACTTCGCAGATTGGTTGTGAGGCGGCGAGTTCGTCGATGAGCGACTGTTCAAGCCGCTCAATGCCGATAATCCCGCCGAAGAAATCGGCCTTCTTGCCGGAGGCCGCAAGCCTCTCGGCTATTTCCTCCTCAGCCCTCGGCCGGGTGGGGTAAACATATAGAGATTGCGCCATCACTCACCGGGGTTGAAAAGGCGGCGGCTGTTGGGAATGTTTAGTATGAAGACGGAATCGCGGGTCAAATCTTGATTTTGCCCATGTTATAAAAGCTTATAAGCTGGTTTATAACTTCCTTGGGTGTTTTGGAAGATCCCTTAAGTTTGTCCTGGAATTTTCGGTAAAGCTCGTCTTTAAGTTCAAAAGTGCAGTTGGTGTATCCTTTTCTCGCCGTCGGCTTCCTGCCTTCATTTTTGCCCCATCTTCCGCCGTCCTGATCCCTGCTGAATCTGTTGGGCGCGCTCGGCTGTACCCTGCCGTGGGATGAGGAAGGGTGCGGGTTATTGCTGTGATGAAACATCTCCACCTGATAGTTGGAGGAAACCTACCTCGGCGGGCCGGAGTGCTGTCTTGGTCTGTTCCCGCCTGCATTGCCTGCGTAAGGGCGCTGTTGCGACTTACTGCGCAGATTTTTCCTGCCTTGATTTGCCATACTCAGAATTTCCCGGAAATGTGGATTTTTGTTTCCCTCTTTTGACTTAATAGTAAAGAGTGCAGGGGATTTTGTCAACGTCGGCGGAAGCGACACATGCCGCATGAAAATCGCCTAAAGAGACCGTCCAGTCCACGACTGAGTACTTTGCCATCACACCGTTTCACCGACATGCCGAATACCGGTATAGCGGGCTATTTCGCCGTCCATAGCCGCCATATCTTCAAGCGACAGGGAATGGATATCGTAATGGCCGCATATTCGCGCGAAATCGGCAAGCTGGTATTTCGTAGTCCTAAAGAAATTGGCCAGTTTTTCGGCCGATATATTTACATCCAGCCTTTTGCGGAGTTCCGGGTCCTGCGTGGCGATGCCTACGGGGCATTTGCCGGTGTGGCAGGCGCGGTACTGCTGGCATCCGATAGCCATCAGCGAAGCGGTGGCGCAGGCAACCGCGTCCGCCCCCATGGCGGCGGCTTTGGCAAAGTCCGAAGGCATTCTCAACCCGCCGGTCACAAGAAGCTCCACCTTCGCGCCGGTTTTATCCAAAAATCTTCTGGCGCGCGAAAGAGCGTACAGCGTAGGAACGCAGATATTGTCCTTTACGTGCTTGGGCGCGGCGCCGGTTGCCCCGCCTCTCCCGTCGATCGTTATGAAATCAGGAAAACATTCAAGCGCCGAGGCGATATCCTCTTCAATCCGGGAAGCGGCCATTTTTATACCGACCGGCCTCCCCCCGTTTATGCGCTTGATTTCTTCTACGCGCCTGCGCAGGTCGGCGATAGTGGCGATATCCGGTAACCGTGAGGGGCTTATAGCATCCTCTCCCTCGCTTATCCCTCTTGTGGCGGCGATTTCCTTCGTTACTTTTCCGGCTGGAAGCATTCCGCCCATGCCGGCTTTGGCGGCTTGCCCCATTTTTATTTCGATGCCGTCGGCTTTTTTTATGTTCTCCTCCGTCCAGCCGAAATAGCCGGAAGCCATTTCGATGATGTACGCGCCGGCTTCTTCCCTTTCGTCTGGAAGCATGCCGCCCTCGCCGGAACATATCATCGTG
>JAJRYM010000081.1 GCA_024275775.1 Nitrospirota bacterium | reverse complement strand
CCTTTCTGGCGGTGCAGAATGCTCCAGATATCGGAAGCGGTGAATTTCCCGTCCCGATAAAAAACGGTTACGACCAGCGGCACATATTTCACGGAATGATTATCTTGCAGAACCGGCGAACATACAACCCGCCGCAAGGTATACTTGACGGCATGACCACCGGCGCCGAACGAAAACCTTTTCTGCTTCATCTCTGTTGCGCTCCGTGCGCCCCGTATCCGATGAGAGAGCTGAAGAAGCGGTACCGGCTCACCCTCTATTTCTACAACCCGAACATCCACCCCGAAGCTGAATACCGGATGAGGCTTGATGAGGTAAGGAAACTTGCCGATATGGAGGGACTCCAGCTTGTAGAGGGCGAATACCGCCCCGACGAATGGTTCGCAATGACGCGGGAACTTGCCGACGAGCCGGAAAAGGCGGCCGGTGCGAACTATGCATCTCCGAAAGACTGGAGCAGACCGCGCGCGAAGCCCAAAAACTCGGCATAGCGGAGTTCGGGACGGTTCTTTCGGTTTCGCCCCACAAGGATGTGCTTATGATAAACCGCGCCGGGCGGACGGCCTCCGCCAAAGCCGGCAGTGGCGGACTTTCCTTCCTTGAAGCCGATTTCAAGAAAAAGGACGGCTTCAAAATATCGTCCCGCATAAGCAAGGAGCTCGGCTTCATCCGGCAGGATTACTGCGGGTGCGTTTACAGCCAGCGCGACCGCGCCGTCACAATCAGAAACAAAACGACCGCCGGATATGCGGACAACAAAGTCTCTGAAAAGGACAAGATTCAGTACAGCAAAAGAGACGGATATGGTACAATTTGAGAATCGTTTAACATCCCGAAATTAACAATACCGGAGGAAGACCGTGATAGGAATTTCAAAGCTATACTGCGAGGCCGAAAACGAAGGCGACGCCATACGCTACGGCATGCAGTCCAAACATATGGCCAGCATGCCCCACGCCCACGCCGTTCCGAAAAGCTCAAGCGAGCGCAGGCCCGTTACGGCATGGAACATCACAAGAACCTGCAACCTGAAGTGCATCCACTGCTACACCGATTCGGACGCGAAGGATTACGCCGGGGAGCTCACCACCGAGCAGGGCAAAAAACTTATCGAAGACCTCGCCGATTTCAACATCCCGGCGCTGTTGTTTTCCGGCGGCGAGCCGCTCATCAGGCCGGACGTATTCGAGCTTGTGGACCACGCGAAAAAGCAGAATCTGCGATGCACGCTTTCGACCAACGGCGTGCTTATTACGGAAGAGGTCGCCAAGAGAATCAAGGAAAGCGGTTTCGTTTACGTCGGCATATCGCTGGACGGCATAGGCGAAATTAACGACAAGTTCCGAGGCAAGGAAGGCGCCTTCAAGAAGGCGATGCGGGGTTTCCGCAACTGCGTGGCGGTAGGCCAGCGCACCGGACTTCGCCTCACGCTTACCCGCCACAACTATGAAAACCTTCATCAGATATTCGATTTCATCGAGGCCGAGGGAATTCAGCGCGCATGCTTTTACCATCTCGTTTACGCCGGCAGGGGCCGCGGAATAGTCAACGAGGATCTCACCCACGAAGAAACGCGCCACGCCATGGATATCATCATGGAGCGCACCGAGGAGATGCACAAACGCGGGCTTCACAAAGATATCCTCACCGTGGATAACCATGTGGACGGCGTTTATCTTTACATGAAACTGAAGGAAAAAGACCCCGAACGCGCCGAAAAGGTTCTTAAAATGCTCGAATGGAACGGCGGCGGGCGGTACTCGTCCGGCGTGTCGTTCGGCAATATAGATTTCTTCGGCAACGTGCATGCCGATCAGTTCTGGCAGGATTACAGTTTCGGCAACGTAACGGAAAGAAAGTTCGGCGAAATATGGCTGGACGAATCCGACCCCATAATGCACGGCCTTAAAAACCGGCTGGAGCATCTAAAGGGGCGATGCGCCGTCTGCAAATGGCTTAACGCCTGCGGCGGTTCGATGCGGGTGCGGGGCAACGCCGTTTTCGACGATCCGTTCGCGCCCGATCCCGCCTGTTACATGACGGACGAGGAGATAGGGCTTACGCCCGAAAAACTGGCGGCGCTCAAAGCCAAAGGCGAGGAATACCCCGTACCGGAACATCTGCTTTCCAAAAAGAAATCCGAGGTGGCAAGTGGGTAGCCGTCCGGGGCATCCCGGAGGGCATCCGGGCGGACATCCGGGCGGGCACCCCGGCGGACATCCGGGCGGGCATCCGGGCGGGCATCCGGGCGGGCATCCGGGCACAATCAAGGATGTCTACAAAGATATGAAAAAGATGTCCGATAAAGATGCGGAGGCCGCCTCCAAAGAGTACATGATAAACGCGAACAGCAGGCCCCGCCTCGTCTTCTGGGAAACAACGGCCGGGTGCAACCTGTCGTGTATCCATTGCAGAAGGCTGGATGTATCGAAGCAGTTGATGGCGGACGACCTGACCTTCGAGGAATCGTGCAAGATGATAGATAATCTTGCGGAAATGGGAAAAATCATTCTTGTCCTTTCAGGAGGCGAGCCGCTTTTCCGCCCCGATATTTTCGACATCGCCAAATACGCCAAAAGCAAAGGGCTCATCCTCGCGCTGGCGACCAACGGCACGATGGTGGATGAAAAAATGGCGCGGAAAATCGTCGATTCCGGCATACAGCGGGTTTCCGTTTCGCTGGACGGGCTCGACGAGATACACGACGAGTTCAGGAAACTTCCCGGCTCCTACGCCCGCGCCGTTAAGGGAATAAAGAACCTTCAGGCGCTCGGCATGGAGGTGCAGATAAACTGCACCATTGCCAAGCATAACGTCCACCAGGTAAAAGAAATTTATCAGAACGCGCTCGATCTCGGCGTAGTCGCGCTTCATATCTTCATGCTTGTGCCGGTAGGGTGCGGCGTGCAGATAGCCGAAAGCCAGATGCTCGAAGCCGATACGTACGAGGAAGTTCTCAACTGGTTTTACGATGTAAGCAAAGAAAAGAAAATCGAAACCAAGGCAACCTGCGCGCCTCACTACTTCCGCATCATGCGCCAGCGCGCGGCCGAGGAAGGGATAGAGGTAACGCCGAGAACCCACGGCATGGCCGCCATGACGAAAGGATGTCTGGCCGGTACCGGTATCGCGTTCGTATCGCACAAAGGGCAGGTTTTCCCGTGCGGCTACCTGCCGGTGGAAGCGGGCAATCTGCACAAACAGCAGTTCAGCGACATCTGGAAAGAGTCGGAAGTTTTCGGCCATCTGCGCAACGTCGAAGAGCTCAAAGGGAAATGCGGCGTCTGTAGCTATAAAACCGTATGCGAAGGT
>JAJRYM010000080.1 GCA_024275775.1 Nitrospirota bacterium | reverse complement strand
TAAAGTTCTCTAAATCGCCGGGAAGGCCGTTAACCGGAACTTCGATATTCACCACAACCGGTGGGCGACCGCCGTTCCAGAGTGAATAGACGGAAATCAGGGCTGTAACGGCAAGCGATGCGACGGTAAGCGTGCCGGCCGATTTTCTGATAATCAGAAAAATGAGTTCCCGCACCGCGAAAACCGAAAAACCGATGGCGATAACGCCGAACCATACTGAACTGAGGTAATAAAGAGGGAAGAAAGGCAGTTTTTGGAAAAAGAAAAGTCCGATATTAGACCCGACTCCAGCCAGCAGGAAAAAAATCATTAGCGCCATTTTCGCCCGGCCCGCGATGGCGAGAGGCTGGTATATGCGCAGATATACCAGGTAGTGCATGCCGAAATAAATGGCAAAGAAGCCGGCGGCGAAAATCAAAAACCCCATGACGGCCTCCAAAATCTCAGCAAAATTTTCCCATTGCGGATGCCGGGACTAAAGCCGCGCGAACAGCTCCGGTGGAACTTAGGCGTTCACGCGGAAATAGATTACATCGCCGTCTTGCACAATGTAGTCTTTGCCTTCCAGCCTCATCTTTCCTTTGTCCTTCGCGCCGTGCTCTCCGCCGCAGGCCATATAATCTTCATACGAAATAATTTCCGCGCGGATGAAACCTTTTATGAAATCGGTATGGATTGTTCCGGCCGCTTCAACCGCCGTCGAGCCGTCCTGAACTGTCCACGCCTTTGCCTCTTTCGGGCCGGCAGTGAAAAAAGTTATCTGGTTTAAAAGCCCGTAACCGTTTCTTATAAAACTGTCCAGCCCCGATTCCGCAAGCCCCAGTTCGCGCCTGTAATCGTCCCGCTCATCCGGCGGAAGCTGGGCTATTTCGGCCTCCATCTCCGCCGCGATTACCAGGAAACCGGCTTTCCGTTTGTCCGCGTACTCCCGAACCGATTTAACGTAATCGTTTTCAACTTCCGAGGGGTCGGAGACGTTGGCGACGAACATCACCGGCCGCGCGGTTAACAGCGGAACATCCTTTATGATTTCGGCGCCGCCCGTTTCCGAAGCGGGAACCATATCGTCCAGCCCTTTGACTATCTGCTCAAGTTTTTCCAGCAGAGCGGCTTCTTCCTTATTGCCTCCCTTGACAGATTTTTTGAGCGAGTATATTTTTTTCTCCGCGCTATCCAGATCGGCCAGCATCAGTTCGCTTTCGATTATTCCCATATCCCGCAAAGGGTTCACGCTTCCCATCACATGGGAAATATTTTCGGATTCAAAACACCGCACGATATGGGCTACGGCGTCCACCTCCCGTATATGGCTAAGAAAACGGTTGCCGAGTCCTTCTCCTTTGCTGGCCCCCTCTACCAGCCCGGCGATATCCACGAATTCCACGCTTGTCTGAACCGTCTGTTTAGGTTTTACCAGTTCCGTTAGCTTGTCCAGCCGCTCGTCCGGAACCGGCACCCGCCCCACGTTGGGATCCACCGTGCAGAAAGGAAAATTGCTGGCCGACGCGCCGGCGGACGTAAGAGCGTTGAAAAGGGTCGATTTCCCGACATTGGGAAGGCCGATGATGCCGCAGTTAAAACCCATTAAACGATAAGATGCAGAACGCTAAAACTGTGACAGCCGGTCGGCCAGATTGAGAGTGCGGCTTTTTAAAGGTTCCTTCACCTTTTCGGAAAGAGCGCGCAAAACGATTGTCTCCGATTTCAAACGCGACTGCAGTGTGGCGATTTCCGCCCCAGCCATCTGCCCGGAGAGACTGCTTAAACCTGTATCGAGGCCGCTCATCTTTTTATCCAGTTCGCTTACTCTCCTATCGATATCGTATGCGCTTTTATCCAAACTGCTTACGCGTTTATCCATGCCGCTTACGTTTTCATCGAGCCGCGCTATTTCATCTTTCACTTCGGAGCGCATCCTTATTATCTCGGCCCTGTTATCCAGCGTAATCTCGCTCAGCCTGGAGGCCGACGACCGCATAGTGGACATTCCGTTATTTACGTTGCTGATTAACCAGCGGTTCGTCCTTACCTGAAAGTACGCCATGCCGCCCACCATAATAGCTATGACCGCCGCGGCGGCCGTGATTAGCGCCAGAAAGGATTGCTTTTTCTTTTCGTCGGCAGGCTCCGCCTTGCGCTTCTCGGCTACTTTTTTGGGAGCGGTTTTTACAGGGTTTTTTTCTGCCGGCTTTTTAGGCTTTTCAGCCGGCGCGGGCTTCGGCGCGGGGCTTGGCACCGCCTCTATCTTGCGGGCTTTCGCCGCAGACGATACCGCATGGCTCGGCGCGCTGAAAATATGGGAAACCTTGCCGGACGATGAAGGGGCACCCTCGTCCAGCACTGCCGGGTCGACGTAGGTTATGGCCGATACCTTTGTGAAACCCTTTCTTTTCAGGATTTCGATAACCGCCTTGTTGGACAGTTTCTTTTCTTTTGCCAGCTCGTAAACCTTGATTTTTTTCATTTGTCCTGCCGTGGAATATCCTATTAGACAACAGCCCGATTTACAAGTTTTGGAAAGGCTAAAATAATGAACATTTGTTTCAATTACGCTAAATTTGGGTATAATATCGCGATGTTTAGGAAATTGTCAGTCATCGGTCTTGCGGTGGCATTAACGGCAGGCGCGGCGATGGCCCAGGACAAATCGGTCGGCAGTACGGAAATAGCGCCCTCCTATCCGCAGGTGCCGCTCCTCGGCGAAGTGCGAACCACCGACATACCCCGCTCGTTTTTCTACAAAAAAGTCACGCCGATAGTAAACATGCACGTGCTTCTCACCGCCGGCTACATAAGCGTTCATGATATGCCGTTCGGCAAAATAATCGACGCAACATACGCCGAAAGCGAACTGGCAACCGGAAACATTGTTTTCATAGACCGCGGCGCGGCCTCCGGCCTGAAAGAGGGCGACAGCTTCTTTATCTACAAGCGGATTAAAATGGTTAGCGACCCCGAAACCGGCGATACTCTCGGCCCGATAATATCCATACTTGGCAGACTGGAAGTGATTAACCCCGCGTCCACGAAAGCGGGCGGCGGCGCGAACGTCGCCAAATGCAAAATAACCAAAGCGTACGACCCGATTAAGGTCGGCGATATGATTATCCCTGAATTCACGATTTACGTTCCCACGCTGGATGAAGACCGTCCGCTGGAGGACAAGGATATTCAAGGCAGAGTGGCCGCCATAGATTCGGTGAATAAAACCGGCTCGACTAACGACGTGATTTATCTCAACGTCGGCAGGGACGATGGCGTCGAAGAGGGAGACGTATTCGAAATCTACAGCCTGCCGAAAAAAGGAAGCGCGGCCGTAACCTACGGCTACAACAAACTGGTCGGCAAGGCGCGGATTATAATGGTGAGGGAAAGCACTTCCACCGCGATGGTTATTTTCTCCAATGAAGAGATACTCATCGGCCAGCGGATATCCTACGTACAGGAAAGGTAGCCGTTCTTCCCAATCGCCGGTTATGGGCAAAATAAAAACCGCCCGCGTAATCACGATAGGCGATGAAATCATCACCGGCAAAATCGTCGATACCAACGCTTTCCATATCTCCCGATTCCTTTTAAACCGAGGCTACCGCGTAAATTCCATCGTATCGATTGGCGATATTCCGTCCGCCATCCGGTCGGCCGTCCGGAAGGCGCTTGCCGAAAGCGATATCGTTATCGTAACCGGCGGGCTCGGCCCCACGCACGACGACATCACAAAGAAAATCCTCTGCGAAGTTTTCAAATGCAAAACCTGTTTCAGCCCTTCCGTTTATCGCTACATCGAATCGTATTTCAAAAAGCGGGGGGTGGCCGTGCCGGATGTGTGCCGGGATTACGCCGAAATACCTACAGAAGCGACAGCCGTGAAGAACCCGCCCGGCGCCGCGCCCGCGCTCTTATTTCAAAAAAGACTGCTGGCGCTTCCCGGCGTTCCGCACGAGGTATCGGAGATACTTGAAAAATACGGCAACAGGGTGATACCCCGCGCGGGGTTCACGGCGGAAAGAACAATACATACCGCCGGAGCCGGGGAAGCCGGCCTGATGCGCCGAATGACCTCCCTCGATGCGGCGCGCGAAATTGCAGACATAGCTTTTCTGCCGAAACGGGGGCGGGTAGATTTGCGAATAATCGCGCGCGGGGAAACCGCTCCGGCCGCGAACGGTAAACGGCGCAAAGCCGAAAAGTTTCTGAAGGAAGGCATCGAAGAACTTGTATGGGGATACGACGGCGACAGTATCGAATCGGTTGTCGGCGGTCTGCTGGCGAAAGCGGGCAAAACCGTCGCCGTAGCGGAATCGTGCACCGGCGGCGGAATCGGCTCAGCGATAACCGATATTTCGGGAAGCAGTAACTATTTTCTAGGCGGTATAATCGCCTACTCCAACCGCGCCAAACAGGCGGAGCTTGGCGTCTCGCCGTATCTGTTAAGGAAGCACGGCGCCGTGAGCCGGGAAGTCGCCTCAGCGATGGCCGAAGGCGCGCGCAAAAAATTCAACAGCGATTACGGACTCTCCGCCACCGGCATAGCAGGCCCGACCGGAGGCACGAAAGAAAAACCTGTCGGCCTTATTTATATCGCCCTTGCCGGCCCCGAAGGAGTTTCATCGAAAGAGCTGAAACTCACCCGCTCCCGCCCTATCAACAGAGAAAGAACCGTCTTCCAAGCCCTCCACCTCCTCCACACCGTGTTGAAAGAAAAGCGGTAATAAAGCCGGATAGTCGAGTTTGTCATGGCGAGACCCCGGCTTTCTTAACGGGGTCGTGGCCATCTCAAGCCTACGCCAATACTGTATTCCAATGAGATCGCCACAGTTCCCTTCGGCAACTTCGCGATGACATTTCTTACGGAGAAGGCCG
>JAJRYM010000079.1 GCA_024275775.1 Nitrospirota bacterium | reverse complement strand
TTTGAACGCAACCGACCAGGATTTATCGTCTGCCGCCGCTCTTTTTCGCCTTCTTATGAAGGCGGAAATCGATGGAATCTATAAGCGCCTGCCAGCTTGCTTCAATGATATTTTCGGAAACGCCAACCGTACCCCACCTGCCGGTATCGTCGCCCGATTCTATGAGAACCCTGATTTTCGCGCGGGTGCCGGCGTATTCGTCCAGTATACGAACCTTGAAATCAAGCAGGTTAATGTTGTCCAGTTCCGGATAATATTCACGGAGCGCGCTCCTTATGGCCTTATCGAGCGCGTTCACCGGGCCGTTTCCTTCGGCGACGGCGTGATGCACTTTACCGTCCGGCGTTTTGACCATAACCACAGCCTCGCTGAACGGTTTCATCTGGTCGGAAGATATGGAAACGATCGTTCTGGCGCGCACGACATCGAACTTCTTCGTCCACTGCCCGTTAGCTTTTTTGATGAGGATTTCCAGCGAGCCGTCGGCCCCCTCGAACTGGTATCCCTGATTTTCAAGCTCCTTGACTTTCTTAACGATGTTCCTTGCGCTCAGGGAAGCGTCTTTGGAACCCAGTTCAACGCCCAGCTCTTTGGCCTTGGAAAGGATGCTTCCCTTGCCGGCAAGCTCTGAAATGAGGATGCGCCTTCGATTGCCGACGGTTTCAGGCTTTATATGCTCATAAGTTCGCCGGTGTTTTAAAACGGCGTCAACGTGCAGACCGCCCTTGTGCGCGAAAGCGCTTTTACCCACGTACGGCTGGTGCGTACGAGGCTTCATGTTCGCCATTTCATAAACAAACAGAGAGGTCTCACGCAATTTTTCCAGTGCTTTGGCGGGAAGGCATCTGTAATTCAGCTTAAACTGAAGATTTGGAATCAGCGAACAGAGGTCGGCGTTTCCGCACCGCTCGCCGATGCCGTTAATGGTTCCCTGAACCTGCCGAACCCCGGCCATGACCGCCATAACGGTGTTGGCCACTGCCGTGCCGGAGTCGTTGTGGCAATGGATGCCGAGGCGGCAGTCGATTTTTTTCTTAACGGCCGATACGATATCCCCTACTTCGTGAGGGAGCGACCCGCCGTTGGTATCGCACAGCACAATCCAATCCGCCCCCGCCTGCTCCGCGGCCATGAGGGTTTGCAGAGCGTATTCGGGATCGTCCTTATACCCGTCGAAAAAGTGTTCGGCGTCGAACACGACTTCCTTTACCTTCGGTTTCAGATACCGGATGGAATCCGCGATAAGGGCGAGGTTCCGCTCTCTGCTGACTTTCAGAACTTTCGATACATGGACAGGCCAGCTCTTGCCGACAATAGTCATAACCGGAGCTCCGCTGTTCAGCAAAAGTTTCAAATTGGGATCTTTCGCGGGCGTGAATTTTGGATGATGCGTGCTTCCGAAAGCGGCGATTTTCAGCTTTTTCAGCTTCAGCTTTCCGACTTCCCTGAAAAAGGCTTCGTCTTTCGGATTGGAACCGGGCCACCCGCCTTCAAGGTAATGCAGTCCCAGCTCGTCAAGTTTTCTGGCGACGCTAAGCTTGTCTTCCAGCGAAAAGGAAACATCCTCCGCCTGACTTCCATCCCTCAGGGTGGAATCGTATAAATAAACCTTTTCGGCCATTATTCTTTTCCCAGCTCAAATCCTTCGTGAAGCATTCTTACGGCTCTATCCACATCTTCTTCATTTATTATGCAGGATATCTTGATTTCAGAAGTTGAAATCATCTGCAGGCTTATCCCGGCATCGGCCAGCATGCTGAACATCTTCGCGGCCACTCCCGGATGGGAGCGCATGCCCACGCCTACAACCGACACCTTCCCTATATTCCCGTCCGTCAGCACCTCGCGCGCGTTTATTTCTTCCTTCACAGCTTCAAGACGGTCAAGAGTTTTCTTCGCGTCGGCGGTCGGCACGGTGAGTGATATATCGGTTAACCCGTGCACGGAAATATTCTGAATAATCATATCCACATTAATTCCGTTTCCCGCTATCGCGCCAAAAATCTTCGCGGCGATACCCGGACTGTCCGGCACTCCGGCTATGGTCAACTTCGCCTGGGCCTTATCGTAAACAACGCTGGCAACCAGCACTTTTTCCATATGCGCATCCTCCGCTTTTACCCATGTTCCAGGGCCGTCCTGAAATGATGATTTTACCAGAATCGGCATGCCGAATTTAGCCGCAAATTCCACAGACCTGATTTGAAGAACTTTCGCCCCCAGGCCGGACATTTCCAGCATCTCCTCGTAGGAGACATGATGAAGCCTGCGCGCCGACGGCACGACGCGCGGGTCGGTGGTATAAACTCCGTCCACGTCGGTATAGATTTCGCACCTATCCGCGCCCAGCGCAACGGCCAGAGCCACGGCGGTCGTATCCGACCCTCCCCGGCCGAGAGTGGTAACGGCGTCGTTTTCCTCGCTGTATCCCTGAAAGCCGGCGACTACAACCACATAATCATCGTCCAGATATTTCTTTATGCTGTCGGTTTTGATTGTCTTTATTCGAGCGCGGGTGTGCATTCCGTCGGTAAAAATTCCGGACTGCCTTCCTGTGAGGCTTATAGCCTTTATGCCGCGTGATTTCAGAATCATCGCCAGCAGGGGAATGGTAACCCGCTCGCCGGATGAGAGAAGCATATCCATCTCGCGCTCGTCCGGGTTATCGCAGGCCTCGTGCGCCAGGCGCAAAAGGACGTTCGTCTCCCCCGCCATCGCGGAGAGCACCACCACCAGATGGTCGGTTTTCTTTTTCCATTCGGCAACCTTCCGGGCGACGTTTTTAAGATGTTCCACATCGGCCACGGAGGTACCGCCGTATTTCTGCACTATCAAACTCATAGCGGCACATTCTAACGTGAATAGTCGAAAGGGGAAACAACAGACCGGCCAAAAAAACAATCTTCTCTTTTTTGGTTATAACCTGCGGGCGCGAGAGTGTATAATCGCCGGAAGGTCATTTAGCAAAGGAGGGGTTAGGTGATGGGCAACAACAGCTTGAAGATTCATAACGTGGCTCTTATCGGCCATGAGCATACCGGAAAAACAACGCTCGCCGAGGCGTTTCTTCATTACGCCGGGAAGATACAAAAAATGGGGTGCGTAAAGGAAGGAAACACCGTAAGCGATTTCGACCCCGATGAAAAAGAACACGGCAAATCGCGTTTTCTTTCCACCCTGTCCGTCGATTACCGGGACAACCGGGTAAACCTTCTGGACGTGCCGGGCACCGCCGATTCCATATGGGAAGTGCTGGCCGCGTTAAGAGCCGTTGAATGCACGCTGGTCTGCGTGGACGCCACCGCCGAATCCATTCTTGTAAACACGCGGAGGTACTGGAAAGAAGCGGAAAAACTCGGGCTTCCGCGAGTCGTCTCCCTTAACAGGCTCGACGCCAGCAAATCGGACTACATGGATAAACTCGCCCAGATGAAACAGAATTTCAGCAAGGCTTGCGTGCCGCTTTTTCTGCCTGACGGTTCGGCCGACTCCTTTACAAAAGTGTACAACGTGCTTGAAGCCGGGAGCGACTCGCCGGAGTTTCTTAAAAAAGCCCGCACGGAACTTGTGGAAGAAATAGTGGAAACCGATGAAGAGCTTTTCGAGCGGTACATGGAAGGCAAGGAAATATCCCATGAGGAACTTCAGGCCGCCCTCGTAAAAGCGGTAAGGGATGGAGCGCTGTTTCCGGTGGTGTTCACGTCTGCGGAAAAAGGAATCGGCATAAAGGAGCTGATACAGGCGGTGGCCTCTTTCACCCCATCTCCGGCGGACATGCCGAAAAAGGGTATTAAAGATGGCGCGGAAACAACGCTGGACGGTGGAAACGGATTCGTGGGGTTTGTGTACAAAACCGTAGCCGACGAATACGTTACGCGGATATCGCACATCAGAGTGCTTTCCGGCAAACTTTCCCCCAACAGTTCGCTCGTGAACCGCAGAACGGGAGAGACTATAAAAGTGGGCGGTCTTTACAGGGCCTGCGGCAAAGAGCTGGAGGATATCGTTTCAGTGGAAGCCGGCGATATGGCGGCTATAACCAAGGTGGAGAACGTGCGCACGGGCGACTGCCTTACCGACGCGGAAACCGACATCACGCTGGAGGAAATAAAATTTCCTATTCCGATGGTCTCCCTCGCCGTTAAGCCGAAAACCAAAAGCGACGAGCAGAAAATAAGCACCGCCCTCAAGGAGCTTGAAGGGGACGACGTGACCTTCCGCGCGTATCACAACCCCCAGACCGGCGACCTCGTTATAAGCGGTATGTCGGAAAACCATCTGAGGCTAATGCTTAAAAGGCTTAAAAGAAAAAACAGGGTGGAGGTGGATACCGCCCCGCCGCACATCGCTTACAGGGAAACGATTACCAAAAGCGTACAGAATGTTGAATATACGCATAAAAAGCAGTCCGGCGGCGCAGGCCAGTACGGAAAGGTTGTGATAAATCTCGACCCTCTGCCGAGAGCGGAGGGGTATGAATTTGTGGATAAAATCGTGGGCGGCGTTATAGACCAGGTTTTCAGGGCATCGGTCAACAAAGGTGTTCAGGCAAAAATGGCGGAAGGGATACTGGCGGGCTATCCCGCCACCGACATGAGGGTTACTCTGGTGGACGGCAAAACGCATCCGGTGGATTCAAAGGACATAGCCTTCCAGATAGCCGGCAGGGCGGCGCTTAAAAAGGGGTTCATGGAAGGCAACCCAACTCTGCTTGAGCCTATAGCGAAGATAGAAATACTTGCGCCGCAGGACAATATGGGCGACATAATGGGCGACCTTAACAGCAGGCGCGGCCGAATACTCACATCCGGGAGCGACGGCCCGATGGCCGTGATTACCGCCCTCGTGCCGCTGGCGGAGATACAGATGTATCAGGCGGATCTTAAGTCGATTACCGGCGGCGAAGGAAGCTACACGCTGGAGTTCGACAAGTACGACATCGTACCCGCGAACCTGCAGACGCCGATAATAGAGGCGCACAGAAAAGAAATGGAAGAGGAAGGCGGGCACTAGCAGGTTGTCTGTCTGACCGGTTTCAGTTAAGTCTTACGTCAAGCGCGTCTCTCAGAGATTCCCCAAGCAGATTGTAGCCAAGCACTGTGAAAAGAATCGCTAAGCCGGGAAAGAGCGACAGCCACCAGGCGAATTCGATGTAGTTTTTTCCTTCGGTCAGAATGCTCCCCCAGCTCGGCGTTGGCGGCTGAACCCCTATGCCAAGAAAGGAAAGCGCCGACTCCGTGAGTATCGCTCCGGCTATGCCGAGCGTGGCGGAAACGAGAACCGGCGCCATGGCGTTGGGGAGAATGTGGCGGAATATGATAATCGCGTCGGACTGGCCTATGGATCTGGCGGCGGCCACGAAATCGCGCTCCTTTAATGAGAGGAACTCCGCCCGCACCAGTCTGGCCACCCCCATCCAGCCAGTAATGCCTATTACTATCATTACGTTTACGATGCTCGGTTCGAGCATGGCTATAACCGCTAATATCAGGAAAAAACTGGGGAAGGTAAGCATAACGTCAACGAACCGCATCATGAGTTCATCCACCCAGCCACCGTAATAACCGCTTACGGCGCCTACTATCACCCCTATCAGCGTGGCGATGCCTACGGCTATGAAACCTACCATAAGAGAAATCCTGGCGCCGTATATCATCCTGCTCAAAACGTCTCTTCCAAGCTCGTCGGTGCCGAGCCAGTGGTCGGCGGAGGGCGGTTCAAGCAGGCGCGCCGTTTCCACACTGCCGGGGTCGTACGGGGCGATAACCGGCGCCAGAACGGCCACGGTTAAAAGAAGCAGAACAATCGCCCCGCCCGCGATGGCGAACCAGTCTTTTCTCAGGCGGTTGAGAACGAGCATCCAAAAGGACGCGGATCTATCGCTACTCATACTTTATCCTCGGGTCGGCAAGCGCGTAGCTTATATCCGCTACAAGATTGCCTATCAAAGTAAGCGCCGAACCTATTACAAGTATGCCCATAACCAGCGGATAATCGCGGGACATCACCGACGCGTAGAAAAGCTGGCCCATGCCGGGAATGGAAAAGATGGATTCCGTAATGACGGAACCGCCGATAAGGCCGGGAATCGAAAAACCTATTATGGTGACTATCGGTAAAAGAGCGTTGCGCAGGGCATGGCGATAGTAAACCGCGCGGGCGGAGCATCCCTTGGCCATGGCGGTGGTAATGTAATCCTGCCTTACCACTTCAAGCATGTTCTGCCGCGTAATGCGGGAGAGGAAAGCCAGTGAAGTTATGGAAGATATAAGAACGGGCAAAATGAGATGCCGGGCCACATCCACGACTTTTCCAAAATCTGAAAACTGATAATAATTTATGGATCGTATGCCTGAAATAGGAAGCCACCCCAGCACTACGCCGAAAAGAATCATTAAAAGCAGGGCCAGCCAGAAACCGGGAGTCGAAAAACCTAGAAAAACGAAAAGTGTTCCGCCTTTGTCGAACCATGAATTGGGATGAATGGCCGACAGCACGCCTATGGGAATCGAGAGCACAAAGATTATCGCCAGAGAAAGGACGTTTATAAGAATGGTTATAGGAATACGTTCGGTAATTTTATCGATTACCGCTCTGGCGTCTGGAGAAAAAGATCGGCCGAAATCAAGTTTAACAAATCGCTTGAGCCATAGCATATACTGCACGGGAATCGGCTTGTCGAGGTTGTACATTTTGCGCATTTTCTGTTTGGCGGCGGCGGATATTTTTGGATTAAGATTGGTCATCTGGTCTATCGGCTCTCCGGGGGCAAGATGAATTACGGCGAACGAAATAATCGTAATCCCGAGCATCGTCGGCATCATCAGGAGCAGGCGCCGGATGACGTAGTTAAGCATCGCCTTTGCCGGTCAGCGGATATTTATCGGGTAAAGCGAAAGAGGAGAATTGCTAAAAAGCCGCATTCATCCCTTGATCATCTTTTGATAAAGCAGATAGCCGAAAACGCCGCACCCCATAAGCATGGCCAGAATAAAAGGGCCGACCTGCGAGATAACGGAATTTTTCAGAACCACCCCGCCCGCGAAATAGAAAACAGCCACCGGAAGCCAGAAGGCCAGCATCTTGCCCAAGCTTTTGGTTTTTTTAGAGAAGGTAAGCGCAATAATAACGACTACCACCCCAATAAAAACATAGCTGGTTACAATGGTGCCGACATTTATGAACTCCCATTCGCCGGTATTCAAAAGCTGGACGAGCCCTTTGAAATCAAACTTGTCAACAAAGTCAAGAAACTGCTGTTGCATTTGTTACCCTCAAAAATTTAGAGCTAATATTACCATGAAAACTTTAAATTTGTATCCGCTTTGGTTTAAAGCAAAAAACGCCGCCGCCGAAGCCTGCAAAATCATTTCTTCAAAAACCGGTTGTAAATGAGCATCAGGCCAAGGCCGGCAACAAGCGCGAGCGCGAGCATGAAAGGGCCGACGGCCGCATTGTTTGCCATGTTAAGAGTCATCCCCTGCCCCACATCTCCCCCAAGAGAGATAGTTCCATGCTCCGTTGATTTTTCAAGTAGCATATCGGTATTTTTGAGCGCTATTCCGCAAACAGCGTAAACGGTTATTATCGGCGTCATAACGATAAGCGTTTGCCCGAACGGGCGGGTTGCTTTCAGAAACACCAGGGCTAAAATGCAGGCCGCTAAGCCGAGAAAAATATTGCTTGAAACAATTTTGTTAATATCTATAAACTTCCACTTCCATGTGTGCGCAAGCTGAAGCAGGGATGAATAGTCGAAATTATAAAAAAAATAGAAAAATTTTCTTACAAACTCTTCTTGCAAAAGCCTCACCCCTCTAAAGTATTTTAATTCTAACACAGTCGATTTTAAAAGTGTATAATCCTTCCGAACTACCTCAAACCAACTTGAATTTATAGATAATGTCTGAATACCGGGTCAAACTTGACGTCTTTGAAGGTCCGCTGGATCTTCTTCTCCACCTGATAAAGGAGCATGAGCTCAATATCTATGACATCCCGGTATCAACCATTACAAAACAATACTTTGAATACCTTGACCTCATGCAATCTCTTAATCTCGACGTTGCCGGCGAATTCCTGGTGATGGCTTCCACGCTCACCTACATCAAATCTCGGATGCTCTTGCCCTCCCCTGCCGAAGGCGGCGAGGAGGAAGAAGAGGAAGACCCTCGGGAAGAGCTTATGCGGAGGCTTCTGGAATACAAAAAATACAAAGAGGCCGCCGAAACCTTTCGGGATCGTGAAGAGAAGCAAATGCTGACCTTCGGCAGAAACTTTACGAGTGAATGGGACGCGAACGACGCGGATTATCTGGAAGAAGTCTCCGTTTTCCGCCTTTTGAGCTCTTTCCGCGAAATACTGGAAAAAACGGATAACGCCGAGCAGTTCTATGAAATCAGGCTTGAAGAGATATCGATTACCGAGAAAATGACTGCCCTGCTGGATATGCTGGAAAAGAAACCGAGACTCTGTTTTGCAGACATGTTTGAAGGCGCAACCTCCCGCATGGAGCTTATAGGAACTTTTCTGGCTATACTTGAGCTAATGAAACAACAGCTTATCCGGGTTTATCAGGAAAAGGAGTTCGGTGAAATATGGGTGCAGGGGGGAGAGCAGGTAAAAACCATGGATGATGATAACATTGAGGACCAGTTAGAGAATAAAACCGGGCATGAAGGGAACGAACTTGGAAACTGAAAAGGCGGTAAACATAATCGAGACGATTCTGTTCGTCTCCGAAGAGCCGGTATCGGTAAAAAAGCTGGAAGAGGTGCTGGATGAGTTTCCGCCGGAAAAAATCTCCGAATGCCTCGGCATGCTTGGGGAGAGGCTGGAAAATCACGGTCTGGAGCTTGTGGAAATCGCTGAGGGATGGCAGATGCGAACCCGCCCCGCAATGGGAGAGTGGGTTAAAAAGTTTCATAAGATCAGCCGTTCAACCCGCCTTTCGCGAGCCGCGCTGGAGGTGCTCTCGATTGTCGCCTATCGCCAGCCGATAACCAGGCAGGAGGTCGAGGATATAAGAGGGGTGGATAGCTCCGGCATCGTAAAAAAACTGCTTGAAAAAAATCTTATCCGGCTTCTGGGGAGAAGAAGGCTTCCCGGCAAACCTATGACGTTCGGCACCTCGAAGAAGTTCCTGGAATATTTCGGACTTGTGAAGCTTTCCGACCTCCCGGCGCTCAAGGATTTTGCGGGGAAATTCAACGAGGCTGAGCAGACTGATTTTGTTTTTGCAACCGAATCCGCATCTGAAGAAAAAGAACCCGCCGACATTCTGCTTGAACAAGAGGTGGAAATGATCGAGCCGGTGGAAGAAGATTACGAAGAGAGCTTGGATGAAGAAGAGTCGTTCGGGGAAATCTGACACAACGCGGGAGGTACGGCTTCAGAAGATACTTGCTGAATCCGGCCTGTTCTCGCGCAGAAAAGCGGAAGAGGCTATTCTGGAAAACCGTGTCCAGATAAACGGCACAATCGTCACCCGCCTTGGCGTTAAGGCCGATTTAAGAAGGGACAGAATAACCTGCGACGGTAGGCTTGTAAAAATACCCCAAAAAATTTACGTCATATTTCATAAACCTGCCGGCGTAATCTGCACTGCCGACGACCCGCAGGGAAGAAAAACGGTAACCGGCATGATAACCGAAATAAAAGAACGGCTTTACCCGGTGGGAAGGCTGGATTTCAATACCACCGGTCTACTGCTGATGACAAACGACGGGGATTTCTCTCAAAAGATGATGAGGCCGGCATCGAAAGTCATCAAAAAATACAGCGCGAGGGTGCGCGGTCTTGTGAAGGAACCTACCCTGCTTAAAATGAGGCGCGGCATTACGGTTGAGGGCGTCAAATACCGCTTCAACGGGGTGCGGGTTGAGCGAAAAACCGGAAAGAACACCATTTTACATGTCTCCCTTACCGAGGGGAAAAAAAGACAGATACGGATTCTTTGCAAAGCTCTCGGACATCCTGTAGTGAAACTTGCGCGCGTAGCGTACGGCCCTTTAAAGCTTTCCAGGTTACAGCCGGGGGATTACCGCCACCTTGCCCCGAAAGAGGTTAAGGCCCTGCTTGCCGCCGTAACGAAACCTAAAAAATAACCTAGCCGGCAGTACGGCTTTTATGCGCCTTATGTTTCATCAAACCCTGTTCTGCCTGTTATTTTGCCCTTCACTACGGAGGTTAAAAGCTTCATTTCCTCTATGCCGGCAAGCCCGCAAAGAAGAAAATAAACGCCCCCGCCCGCGATTATGGAAAGCGTCAAACCTGTTACGGTAAACGGATCAACAGCCCGCTCAAGCAGAAGTATGAAAACCGCCATTCCAACGGAAGCGAGCGTAAAACGAGCAAATGAAACAGCGATATTTTTTCCGTCAATCCCGCCCCACATCTTCCGTAGCAGATACAGAAGAATCGCAAGATTGAAAAACGATGCCAGCGAAGTGGCCAGCGCCAGCCCGCCGTGTTCGAGAGGGCCCATCAAAAGCAGGTTTAAAACTATGTTGACTACCATGGCCCACGATGCCGCTTTCACCGGCGTTTTCGTATCCCCCAGCGCGTAAAACGCGGAGACGGCCATTTTTACGCCGGAAAAGGCAAGAAGCCCCAGGCAGTAATAGGCCAGCGCGATAGCTGTGTTGGCTGTGGCAGTCGAATCGAATTCGCCTCTTTCGAAAAGTACTTTTATAATCGGCTCTCTCAGCACGAAGAGCCCTATTGTTGAAGGGATGATAAGAAACATCGTACCCCGCATCGACTGGGAAAACGTGCCGACCATTTTGGCGGTATTGTTTTCGCCCGCCTCGAAGGAAAGCCTCGGCAGAAGAGCCGTACTCATAGCTATGCCGAATACGCCGAGCGGAAAGAGTATGACGCGGTTTCCATAATAAAGGTACGATACCGACCCTTCCTTGAGGAGAGACGCCAGTATGGTATCCACAAACATGTTAACTTCGGCAACGGCGAACCCCAGCGCGGCGGGAACGCTTAACATCATTACTTTCTTTAAAAGCTCCGATTTAAGATTAATGAACGGCGCTAGCCTGAAACCCCTCCGCGCGGCAAACGGTATCTGTATGGCAAGCTGTAGAACCCCGCCCGCCAGAACGCCGACCACAAGCGAGTAAACGGGCAGGTCGAAGCTGTCGTAAAGAAAAATCACGGAGAGGATTATCGAGATATTGAATAAGACCGGAGCGGCCGCCGGTGAAGCGAAATGATCAAGGCTGTTTAAAACGCCCATCATTATAGCCGCGAGCGACACGAACAAAAGATAGGGAAACAGAAGACGGGTAAGCGCCACCGTAAGCTCGAATTTGGCCGGGTCGTCGGCAAACCCTACCGCTATGATTTTCAGCAGAAAAGGCGCGCATAAAATCCCGGCCACCACGATAAACGTGAGGCCTATCGTCATTGTAAACAGCAGATTGTTTGCGAACCTGAAAGCTCGTTCCCTGTCCTGCAAAAGAGTTTTGGCGAAAATCGGAACAAAAGCGGCGGAAAGAGCGCCCTCTGCGGTGAGGCGGCGCAAAAGGTTCGGAATGCGAAAAGCCACAAAAAAGGCGTCCGCCGCCGCGTGCGTACCGAAAAAGTTGGCGATAATCATATCGCGCACAAAACCGAAAATACGGCTTAAAAGAGTGAACCCGCCCACTATTCCGGCGGCCCTGAAAAGGGAGGGTTTTCCCCTCTGCCGGCTCAATTTCGACCCTACCGGTAAATTCCCCGCCCGTAGTCTTCGGACAGAACCTCGGATATGAGCCCGTCATCCAGCACCGGCGACACTTGCTTAATCAGATACCTTCGAATATCCCTTACCCTGCTCATCCCAAGCATTTTTTTAACGTCGGCCGCCGCTTCGGCAACCGAAATATTTCTCAGGAACCTTTTTATCTTGGGGATTGAGTGCGATTCCATAGAAATATGCGCCAGCGCTCCCATCCCCACAAGCAGATAGGCGTAAAGAGGGTCGGCGCCCATCCGTCCGCATACGCTTACGGGGACGTTTGTCCGGTTGGCGGTTTTAATAATCATGTTCAGCGCGCTCAACACGGCGGGATGTAAAGGCTCATAAAGATGCGCCACCTTCTCATGCCCCCTGTCAATCGCCAGCAGGTATTGAATAAGATCGTTGGTGCCTATGGAGAAAAAATCGACGTACTCCGCAAACTGCTCCAGCACTATCGCAACGGAGGGTACCTCGACCATAATTCCCACCTTTAAATCTTCATTAAAGGGGATATCCTCCCTTTTAAGCTCACGCTTCTGTTTCGCCAGAATACTGTTGGCTTTGCGGAGTTCCTCCACACTGCTTATCATCGGATACATAATTCTGATATCCCCGTAATGGGAAGCGCGAAGAATAGCCCGCAACTGCGCGCTGAAAAGATGGCGGTTTTCGAAGCAGTAACGTATGGCGCGCAGTCCGAGGGCGGGGTTCGGTTCAGGTTCGTCTTTATAGACCCACGGCATTTTGTCACCGCCCAGATCCAGCGTGCGTATTACCGCCGGATGAGGCGCTACCGTCTGCGCAACCTTTTTGTATTCTTCAAACTGTTCGTTCTCGCCCGGCCATGATCTTCCGTTTACGAACAGAAATTCAGTCCGGAAAAGACCTATCCCTTCGGCGCCGTGCTCAACGGCCGCGCTTATATCGTTAGACGATTCCACGTTGGCCTGCAGGCTCAACCTTACGGCATCCTTCGTTTCGGTTGCGAGGCCTGCGTCCCGCTCCAGCTCCCTGTCGAAATAAAGGTTATTCACCCGTTTGCGGTTGAAATCTACGAATTCTTCGTCCGATGGATTTATGAGAACCCGTCCGCTGATTCCATCCACTATAATCCTGTCGTCGTTTTCCACCAGACTGGTTATATTTTTAACACCGACGACGGCCGGAATCTGAAGAGAAGAAGCTATGATTCCGGTATGGGACGTTTTACCACCCACTTCGGTTATAAAACCGAGAATTTTATTTGTAGACATCTGGGCGGTATCGAACGGCGTCAGATCGTGGGCCACCACTATCACTGGGTCTTTGACGCTTTCCAGCGTGTCGGATTCTTTGCCCGTAAGGGTTTGGAGAACCTTGTATATCACGGCGCCGAAATCCCTTAACCTCTCCTTGAAATACGGGTCCTGAATATTTTTGAATCGGGCCACAAGTTTGTCGTAGGTATCCTTCACCGCCCATTCGGCATCAACCAGATTTTTCTCGATATTCTTTACGGTGGCGTCGATGATGGTGGGGTCTTTGAGCAACTGAATCTGCGGATGCAGAATATAACTCATGTTTTCCGCAAGATTTTTTACCGACTCCTTGGCGGTTTTCACCATTTTTTCCCTTGTGACCTCCACCGCGGAATGAAAACGGTCAATCTGCCGGGATACTTCCTCCCGTTCTATGGAATGCTTTACAAGGTAAAGATGAAAGGTATTCAGAACGTACGCCTTGCCGATGGCTATGCCGGGCGAAGCGATAATGCCTCTGGCGGTTTTGCCCGTTTTTTTCTTAAGGGCCATTGACGGATTTCAACAGTTTTATTATCTCCTCCACGGCGGCTTCTTCGTCCTCACCGCTTGCCTCCACATTAAGAACTGTTCCCGGCCCGGCGCAAAGAGCCAGAATTGCCATGATGTCCTTACCGTCACTTTTTCCCATATCGTTGCTTACAAGTATATCCGATTTGAATTTCCTGCCTGTTTCAGCCATCTGAAAAGCTACTCTGGCATGTATCCCCAAGGGATTCCTAATGGTTATTACCGCTTTCGTCATTCTTCCTCTTCAAAAAATCCGAGGCCAGGTGAATATTTTCCCTGCCGTATTCCTTCAGCTTGGCGGCCATTGTTTCCAGATCACAGGTTGTTTGCAGGGAGACGGCCTTGATAAGAATTGGAAGATTTACGCCGGCTATTATCTCAATCGGCAGTTCATCCTGAAGGGACATGCAGATATTGGAAGGCGCCCCGCCGTAAAGGTCGGTCGCAATCAGCACTTTGTTTCCCTCATCCGCGGCCAGTACGGCCTCCTTCACATCCTCCCGCGCGCGCGCAATATCTATATTGTGGTCAAGCGCGATGGCTGTAACCGACCCCTCCCCTCCCGTGATGAATTTGAGCGTATGAAGCAGTTCGTGAGCAAGATTGCCGTGCGCGCAGATTACTATTCCAACCATCTAACTATTCCCGTGACAAAATGGGGCCTCGGCCGTTTTTATAAACCGCAATATTTCTTTTGGACTGTTAAGGGAATCGATCGCATTGAAAAATCCCCTTAGCCTTACAAGCCGGGAAATGCCGGCGAGAAGTTTCAGGTGCCGGCCGGCAACGCCTCTGCCCGAAAGAAGAAGAAAAAAATAATGAACCTTTTTTCCATCCAGTGAATAAAAATCTATCCCTTCGCGGGAACGGGCGAACATGGCCGCGATTCCGGTAAAACGGTCGTGCCTGACGTGCGGCACCGCCACACCGTCCCCTATTGCACTGCTTCCGATGTTTTCCCTCAACAAAAGAGCTGTTTGAAGCGGTTCGGACGGCTGAATACCGGCGACGGCGCCCAGCGTTTTCGCCATTTCGCAGAGCGCTTCTTTTTTGTTTTCAGCGCGAAGCGACGGAATAATTGAATCCTCCGTTAACAAATCCGAAATCATCGCCACTCCTTATAACCAACGGGAATTATCAGTATTCAAGCACTCCGATATTCCCGTCTTTCCGGAAATACGCCACTCGCATACCGTCACTTCCTTTTACCCGATACACCACGAAATGGGTGTTGCTTGCTCTCAGCTTCTCTATAGCCTCGTCGTCCGACATCTGTTCGGCCTGATCCATATTCTCTTTTATTACCTCCTGCAGAGCCGTTTCGTCTTCCTCTATCGGCACCTGTTCATCAGATTTCTTTGCGGGATGATGGCTCTTCCGTTTTTCCTTGAACTTCCTTGCCTGGCGGACGATTTTATCCATTACGCTGTCAATGGATGCGTACATATCCTCCGTCTCGTCCGAGCCCTTGAAATGCGCCCCGTTAATGCTTACCGAAACATCTACCCGCTGCCGGAATTTTTTACTGACGGAAAGGGTGAAATGAGCCCTTATATGTCCGTCCAGATATTTATTAAGAACCGAAACCTTGTCCAGCGTGTAGCTTTTCAGGGCAGGCGTTACTTCCATCTGCTTTCCATGAATGTCAACAAGCATCATGCTCTCCAGAAATTATGTTAATAAAGTTTTTTCCGCTTCGAACCTGCCGGTATGGCCAGCTCCTTGCGGTACTTAGTGACTGTGCGCCGCGCTATTTTAACATCGCGCGAATTTAACAACTCAACAATTTTATCGTCCGTAAGCGGCCGTTTCGGGTCCTCCTCCATAACAATTTTTTTTATCATCTCTTTTACACGTACCGATGAAACATCGCTTCCTAAGTATGATTTTACACCACTATGGAAGAAGAATTTAAGCTCAAAAAGTCCCTGGGGAGTATGGATGTATTTATTGCGGGTAACACGGCTTACGGTTGACTCGTGCATTTCTATATCATCCGCCACGTCCCTCAAAACAAGAGGCTGAAGGTGCGATATGCCGTGCTCCAGAAAACCCCGCTGAAACTTCGCCAGGCTCCTGCCTACTTTCAGCATAGTCTGCCGCCTTTGCTCAATGCTCTTTACCATCCACAAG
>JAJRYM010000078.1 GCA_024275775.1 Nitrospirota bacterium | reverse complement strand
GCCAAACAGCTTAAGGCCGAAGGCGCGGTGAACGTGAAACTCGGCGGGGAGATATCGTTCGTCTGGGAAGGGACAAGCCTGCCGGAAGGAATCCACGACAGGATTGACAGAAAAGCCAACGATTTCGCCGCCACAAGCGTCCGCCCCGTAAAGCTTTGCTCGGCCGAAACGTTCTGCAATAATTTTCAGAGGCCGGTGCTGAACCTCGCGAAACGGCTTCACGAGAAATTCGCCGGTGCGCCGTTGCCGTACAAATTCGTAATCGGCGTGGCGGGCTGTAAGCGTTCGTGCAGTGAGCCGGCCACGAAAGATATCGGGATAATAGCCCAGCCGAAAGGGTTTGAAATTCTCGTCGGCGGGACGGCGGGCTTAAGGCCGATGATAGGGAGAAGCATCGGCATCGTGCCGGACGAGGACGCGGTTATCGGAATGGTTGCGCGGATAGTCGATTTTTTCAGACAAAACGGCAGGAAATCGATCCGGCTCGGAAGCCTGATTGAAAAAGAAGGTTTTGAAAATTTTCTGGACGCGATAAAAGAAGACTGAAAACAGACCGTCAGAGTGTAACGACGGAAGCCGGTTGCGCACTAAAGAAAATGTTACCGGCAAAAGTTTCCTCCGATTATCAAACGGCGCTGGCCGTTATAAAAAAGGACGGGTTATGGGCGTAAAAACCGCCGTATATAAAAGAAGCCTGGCGGAGAAAGCTTTTCTGGTCTTGTTCGTGCCGGCCGTCATAGTCGGATTCGGCATTTATAAATATCCCGAAACGCTGGTTCAGCTTGGAGTGATAAAGGACGTTGCATCCCTTTACTTCATGGGCAAACATCCATCTTTCTGGTACTCGTTGATTTATACCTGCATAGTCTGCGGCATCGCGCTGAAAGTGATTGCTTCGGGAGAATCGCCGTACAAAAAAACGAAAAAAGCCGAATTGAACAGTTATCAGCGATGGAAATTCACAAGCATTTGCACCGCACAGCTTCTGTTCTTTTTCATCATTCCCTATATCATTCCCGGCCTCATGCGGGACGCGCAGTTTTTCGCCGACCCGGTTGTTCCGCTTAACAAAAACGCCTTCATATACGTATCGCGCGGGTTTACTTCGTGGGGCGGATTTTTCTATATTTTTATTATTGTCCCGGCGGCGGTGATGTTTGTCGGAAAAAGATACTGCTCGTGGTTCTGCGCCTGCGGCAACCTTGCGGAGACGATAGGGGTTACGAAATGGGGCTCAAACTGGGTTCGCTCGAAAACTCCGCGCAGTGGTACGGCGAAAAAAATGGAACATCTTCAGACACTGTTTCTCGCGCTCGGCATGCTGTACGGGTTTGTAATGTTGCTGGATATCGCCAGACTCTTTTCCTCGGAAACCCTGCTTGAAGCCGGAATGCTTTATCAGAACGTGGTGGTAGACCTTGTTTTCGGCGCTTTAATCGGAGTCGGCGCGTATCCCTTTTTCGGCACGCGGATATGGTGCAGATACGGGTGCCCGCTTGCCAAGCTTATGGAACTTACCGGCCGATACGGCAAATCGCGTTTCACGGTTGCGGCCAACGATAAATGCAAAGGACTTAACCTCTGCACCCAGGCCTGCCCGATGGGAGTGCCGGTTTCTTCATACGCGCACAAGGATAAAAAACCGATTCTCGGTTCGTTCGGCTTGGGCGAAACTCCCTGCATAGGCTGTGGGGGATGTATTGACAGATGTCCGGTGGACGCGCTTTCGTTCGGCCCGGCGAAATAGACGGCAGGGGAAAAGGTTACTTCCTGAACCGCGCCGCCGCCGAATTCCAGGCTCCGCACGCGGGGCAGGCGGCAAAATAATCGCCTTCCAGATGCCCGCAACGGCCGCACTGATATCTTACGAACTCGCTCCGCTCTATCTGCAACGCTTTCTTCAAAGCTGTGGCGGCCTCGGAATTGCCGTCGGACGTGCCCAGCCTCAGGACTCCGAGGGCGAGGCTGTAGAAAGCGGTTTCCCCAAAATGTTTTTCGACTTCGGCAAGCGTTTCTTCGGCTCCCGCAAAATCGCCGTTTTCAATCATGCTGGTAAATATAAAAGGGAAAATATATTTTGAGAGCGGCGTTCCGTTAACGACAGTCAGCGCCCACCGATAAAGCTTTTCGACGTTTTCTTCCCTGCCGGTTTCGCGGTATACCTGTTCCAGCTTCTGCAGAATCGGGATGGAGTTGGTTCGGCCGAATTCCTTTTTAAAAACCTTTTCGGCCTCTTTGACTCTGGTTTCCTTTAAGAAAACGGAACCCAGCATCATGGTGGCGGGGAGGAAATCGGGATATATTTTACGGGCGGTTTGAAGCTCCCGCTTGGCCGACGAGTCGTCGCCCTTTTCCAGCATTGATTCGGCGTTTTTGCATAACAGCTCTGCCAGCTTCTGTTTTTCGGCCTGCGCGGAAGGTGTATTCGACGTATATTTGACGATCTCTTTTTGCAAAACGACGGCGCGTTTGAAATCCCTCGTTTTTTCGGCGATTTCTCTCATTCCGGTTAGGATGCCGGTATCTTTTGGCCGCTTTTCCCTTATCCGTTCAAGCATCTTATAGGCGGCATCAAACAGTCCGCCGGAGAGGTAATCTTCCTTCAGGCGCACGACCGGCTTCAGGTCGGCGGGGTGAAACGCCATAGCGATCGAGTGGGCTTCCAGCGCCTCCTTAAGCCTGCCTTCACGGCGCAGAATATCTCCCTTCAGCAAAAGCGCTTCGAGATTTTTCGGTTCTGTGGAGAGGATTTTATCTAGCGCCCTCAGAGCCTTTTTGAATTCCTCGTCGTTAAACAGGTCGTCCGCCTCACGCAGAAGTTTTTGATTCCTTATTCGCTGTCTGCTTCTGGAGCGTCGCCCCCACTGCGCGAAGTAATCGTCGAGCGAGCTGAAAGAATAGAAAATGCCAAGCGTAAACGCTCCAACAAACGATGAGAGGAGAACCAGAATGGTGAATGAAAGTTCCAGCGACCGGCCGGGCGCGTAAGCGAAAGAAACGTCGAAAGGGTTAAGGTAACCCAGATACAGGAATAGGCAACCGCCCAGCCCTAAGGGGATAAGAATACGGAACGCCATACATCCGATGGAATCATGGTTCGGTACGCGAACTCTCTTCCAGCGATTCCTTGCATTTTATACAGCGTCTTACGTACGGCGCCGCTTTCAGCCTGGCAAAAGGAATTTTTTCTTCGCAGTCCACGCAGATTCCGTATTCGCCGTTGTTTTGTTCAATCAGCTTTAGAGCTTCGTCTATCTGTTTCAACTGCTGGCGGTCAACCTCGCCGAGCGAAAGAAGAACCTGCCTGTTGTATGTGCGGGAAGCTTCGTCGTTTATGTCCGGGACGTCGTTCTCAAACTCGTCGTTGGAATGCTCCAGCAGTTTGTTAACGCCGCTGAGAATTTGCCGACGATCTTCCTCAAGCCGGGCTTTCAGTGTTGCGGCCTGGTCTGCGTTCATTCTTTCTCACCCCACTTAATAATTTCGTCGTTGTCAATAACGGCGGCATCCGCCCAGAGGTTTTCCAGCATGTAAAAACTCCTTTTAGGTTCATGGAACACGTGAACAATTATATCGTTTACGTCCATGAGTACCCAACTCCCTTCTTCTTTTCCCTCAATATGATACCGCTTCATGCCGCTATCCCGCAACGCACTTCCCAGATTGTCGGCAATGGCCATCACCTGCCTTGAGGACGTGCCGTGGCAGATTATAAAAAAATCCGCCACACTCGTAAGCCCCCGAAGGTCAAGGACAATCACGTCATTGGCCTTCTTGTCTACAACGGCATTATAACATAACTGCAGTTTGGACTTCTGCTTAAAAGTCAGGTCTTCTGTTCCAATCATGCTGTGTAAACTCCCTCTCTTTTAATGTACTCTTCCACTCCCGGCGGCACAAGATTTCCGATTGATTCGCCGTGCTGTATTCTTTCTCTTATTATCGTTGATGATACATCCGTTTCCGGCGCGTTCGGAAAATATACGGCAAACGGGGAATCGTTAAAAACCGCCGTTTCCCATTCATCGGCGGTGCGGCCCGACGAGACCGGTTGTTTAAAAGCTCTTTGCAGTTTCCCTATTACCTCTTTCTTATCCATGCCGGCGCGGGGCATGACGATAAAATTTACGCTTCTTAAAAGCTTCTCCGCGTTTTTCCATGTATCGATTTCCGCGAAGGCGTCCATGCCGATTATGAAATATAGGTTATCGCCGTATACCTGCTTGAGTTCCTTTATCGTGTCGATGGTGTAGGCCGTGGTTTCCCTGTCTATCTCCACCCGTGAAACGTCGAACGCGGGATGGTTTCCAAGCGCGATGCGCAGCATTTCAAGCCTCTGCTCCGCGGAAGCGGCGGTCTTTTTTCCGTGAGGCGGCAGGCCGGCCGGAATGAATACCGCCTTTTCCAAACCGAAAAGTTTCGCCGAGAGAACCGCGCAGTTGATGTGGCCGTTATGAACCGGGTCGAACATACCGCCAAGAAGGCCTGTTTTCAAATTCAGTCCCTTACCAGCCCGTCGCCGACCGCGACATATTTGTACGTCGTTAGTTCTTCCAGTCCCATCGGGCCGCGGCAATGAAGTTTCTGCGTGCTTATTCCCATCTCCGCGCCCAGGCCGAACTG
>JAJRYM010000077.1 GCA_024275775.1 Nitrospirota bacterium | reverse complement strand
GGGCCTCGATGGCCTTATTCCGAAAGTTACAAGCAGTTTCTCTTTTTCGGCTACCTCGCCCGCCGTTATCATGTCGGCAAGGAATTTGTCGTTCGGGCCTATAACGTGGTCGGCCGGCAGGACCGTCATAATCGCGTTCGGATCCTGCGCGAGAAGATGGGCCGCGGCAAGCGCAAGCGCGGGAGCGGTGTTTTTCCCTACCGGTTCGACAAGTATATTTTCTCGTGGAATATCGGGCAGAGCTTCCAGAATGCCGTCGGCGTGGGTTCCGGCCGTTACAACGAAAACCCTCTCTTTAGGGATGACGGGAAGCACGCGATCCACAGTCTGGCGTAAGAGGGACTGATGGCCGTTAAGAGACAAAAGCTGTTTCGGTTTTTTATATCTGGAAAGAGGCCAGAAACGGGTTCCCCTGCCGCCCGCTATGATAACCGCGTAAAGATGCTCGTTATTCAAAAGATTCCCCCCTTGCCGAATACAGATCTGAATTCAGATGACGATTATACAATTGATTATCCGAATTGCACCCGAATTTATTCCTCGCGGAAAATCCAGACGCGAAAACAGATGAAAAAGGACAGGATAAGCCCCGTAATTGCGCACGCGGCGAAAACCAATTCAAGCCCGCCGAAAAGAAAGCATAAAGCCAGCAGAGGGGGGCCGAGAGTCTGGCCGAGCCGTATCATCATCCCGAAGAAGGATACCAGCAGGCCCCTGTATTCAACCGGCGCGATAGTCGTTACGATGTTTTGCAAAAGAGGCACGGTTATTCCCATAGCCGCGCCGAAGAAAAGAAAGGCCGCGACAAGCCACTTCTGCTCGGAAACGGCGAGAACCGTCCCGAAGGAAAGCGCGAAAAGTAAAAATCCGATAATAAGCATCCTGCGCCTGCCAATCCACCGTTCGATTCTGAAAGCAAGCAGAGACGTGGCGGCGGACGCGAGCGACCCGGAAGCCACGAACATCCCTATCATAAAAGGAGACATTCCGAACCTGCTGTCCATGTAAAGAGTGAGGTAGGTAAGCAGGCCGCCATACAGAAAAATGAAAACAACGAACCCAAGAAAAAAGGCCGAAGCGCTCCGGCGCGTAAAAATGTAACCGCGGGCGCTTTTAAAGTAATCCGAAATATGTTTCTGCTCACTTTGTTCAGGTTCCTGAAAATAGAAATAAACCAGCCCCGCCAGCGGAAGGCCCAGCCAGAAAAGAAGAAACGGAAAATTCCACCCCTTCTCGGCAAGCGCCCCGCCAAGGAGCGGAAAAACAGACGTGCCAACGGAAAGAACCGCCGCGTTTAACCCCATAACCTTCAGCCGGACATCTTCTTCAAAAAGATCTCCTATAAGAACGGTCGCCATCGAAGGAAGAGCCGCCCCGCCGACACCCTGCAGAAAACGGAAAACGTTCATCCAGAAAAAGTCCTTCACCCAGAAGAGTGAGCCGCCCGCGATACTGAACAGAATCAGCGACGGTATAAGGAGCGCTTTTCTGCCCCATTTATCGGCCAGAACTCCGAAGAAAAGCATCAGCACGACGCCCGGCAGGGTGTACATCGTTAGCACCATCCCTACCTCCGCAGGCGGAAGCTGAAATTTTCTCCCTATTGTCGGCAAAGCCGGAGCCAGCAGGCTTACCCCCGCGATACCGACCATTGTTATGGCGAAAATGAAGTAAAGATTGAGGTTTCTGTAAAGCGGTTTATCCATAAATTATCAGCCCGAGGTGGAGCGCGGCCAGGGCGGCCAGACCGGCCGCGACATCATCCGCCATCACTCCCAGCCCTCCTTCAAACTTTTCGAGAAACCGGAACGGCTTCCAGATATCAAAAAACCTGAACAGCAGAAAACCGGCCGTAACCGAATAAACGCCGGCAGGCACGGCAATAAGCGATATCAATATGCCGGCTATTTCATCTATAACTATTTTCTGGGAATCTTTCTCGCCGAAAATTTTCTCCGCGAGGGTCGATATCGGAACGCCGGCAACCGTTACGGCCAAAGTAAAAAGGATATAAAATGCGAGGGGCAAATCCTTTATCAGGAGAAAAACCGCCACTCCAACCAGAGATCCCGCCGTACCCGGCGCCACCGGCGAATACCCGCTCCCGAACCCCGTGGCGAGAGCCTTCACCGACCATGTTCGCCATCTGTTTTTGTCCGACATCCGCGGAAGTGTAGCATATTTACGGTAACCGGCAGGCCGGGCGGCACTCACCTTAACCCGTAGAATCGACTGCGAAAAGAAAAAATCTGCGGGTCTGAACGCTGGGGGAAACGGCTACTCCGTAAAAACGCACACCCTGTTTCGACCTTCGCGCTTGGCCGCGTACAGAGCCGAATCGGCCGCTTCCACAAGCTTGTCGGGAGTCGCCCCTCTGGCGGCCGTCATCGCGGCTACTCCGAGACTCAATGTAACGCAATTTGAGATGGACGATTTTTCATGGAACATGCTGGTTCTTTCGATTTCCTCCCTGATATTTTCGGCTATGCTTTTTGCCGTTTCCAAATCGGTTTCCGCCAGAATTATTACAAACTCCTCGCCTCCGTACCGCGCCACAAGGTCGCCCGGCCTTTTGGCGGCCTTGGAAATAATCGCCGCGACTTCTTTAAGGCAACTATCTCCCTTCTGGTGTCCGTAGGTGTCGTTGTACAGCTTGAAGAAATCGATATCGATCATAATGAGAGCCACAGGATGATTTTTTCGTATGGAGCGCCTCCACTCCTTTTCCAGAAACCAGTTGAACGTCCGCCGGTTGGCTATCTCGGTGAGACTATCCTTGGAAGAAAGGAGCTCCAGTTTCTTATTTGCTTTCTGCAGTTGCGCCAACAGCTCTTTTCTTCTGTCGAGCTCTTTTTTCAAACGGAGAGCGGAACCGATGCGGGCGTCCAGCTCCGTTTTGCTGATAGGTTTTTCCAGATAATCCATGGCGCCCGCTTCGAAGGCGTCTTTGAGCTTCTTCACATCGGTGTTCGCCGTGACCATGAGAATCGGAACTTCGTTGAACCGTTCGTCGGCCCGTATCATGAGGCAGGTCTGTACCCCGTCAACAACCGGCATGAGAATATCCAGCAGGATGAGGCCTATCGGCTCTCCGGCTTCATGCTGGCGGGAAAGCTGTTCCAGAGCGTCGTCGGCCGCATAGGCTTTTACCAGATTTTTATATCCTATCTGGAAAAGCAGAACCTCCAGAAGGTCGTGCCCGCCTTCAGTATCATCGACAACAAGAATTTTCACATCATCCTTCCGTGCCGTCTTCGGAGTTGTCTTGCCGGATGATTCTGCCACGTCTACGATGCGATTTTCCGCTACGGCCATTTGTATTCCACAACTATCTGTTTACGCTGTTGCTATGCTCAAGATTATACCAAAACGCGCGACCTTTGCGGATTATCATGTTTCCCGCGGGTTGCTTCTGTTTTCTTCCGGGATGGCGGCGCTCATGTGGCGTATTAGTGAGGTTATTGTTCTCTTAAGTTCGTCCCTGGGAACAATAGCGTCCAGAAACCCGTGTTCCATCAAAAATTCCGAGCGCTGGAATCCTTCCGGCAGTTTTTGCCTGAGCGTCTGTTCGATAACCCGCGGACCGGCAAAACATATGAGCGCTTCGGGCTCGGCGATTATCACGTCTCCCAGCATAACGAAAGAAGCCGTAACACCGCCCGCTGTGGGATGGGTTAAAACGGATATGAACGGCAGGCCGGCTTCGCTCAGCATGGAAAGAGCGGCGGATGTTTTCGCCATCTGCATCAGGGAATAGGTTCCTTCCTGCATTCTGGCCCCGCCACTGCAGGAAACCGTTATAACCGGGCATTTTTTCTCAATAGCCCTTTCAACGCCTCGGGTTATTTTCTCGCCTACAACCGAACCCATGCTCCCACCGAGAAAACCGAATTCGAAAACGCATATTTCCACTTCCCACCCGTTCATCTTCCCCGAACCGCTTACAAGAGCTTCCTTCATGCCGGATACCCTCTCCGCGCTTTTAAGCCTGTCGCGGTATTTCATGGTATCCCTGAATTTAAGCGGGTCGGTTGAAGAAAGGTTTTGATCTTTTTCCGCAAAAGTTCCCTCGTCGATAAGAAGATCGATTCTGCGATAAGCGGAAATCACATGATGCTTGCCGCATTTTGAACATACTCGAAAAACATTATCGAAATCGACGCTGTAAAGCATCTCTCCGCAGTCTTCGCATTTTATGAAAACCCCTTCGGGCACGGCGCGCTTGCTTCCCGTTTCCAGCGGAGCTTTTACACGGGAAAACCAGCTCATTTTTTCTTGCTCCTAGATGTTGCGGTTTTGCGGCGGGATGCTTTCTTTGGCGTCTTGCCCGCGTTTTCCGCCAGCGCGCGGTTAAGGGCATTGAGATAGGCCTTCGCGCTCGCTTCTATGGTATCGGTCGAAGCGGCCCTTCCGCGAACCGGAACACCCTCGTTAAAATCGAATTCCACCTGAACCGTAACTTCCGCCATAGCATCCTTGTAAGGCGTGGCCGCGGTTACCGAATAATGGCGAAGGGAGCCCTTAATGCCGGCCGCCTTTTCAATAGCGTGATAGAGGGCGTCAACAGGGCCGCTACCGGTGCCTGTTTCGATGTCGGTTTGTTTGGCGCCTCCGTTGGTATTAAGCCGTACCGTCGCCGTGGGGACGGTCTGATTCCCTGTGGATATCTGGAAATATTCGAGATGCCAGGTCTGTTTGAGAGAGTTCAACTCCTCGCCGACCACCGCTTCGAGGTCTTCTTCATAAACCTCTTTCTTCATGTCGGCAAGACGTTTGAACCGCTCAAAAGCGGAATCCATCTGCGCCTTGGTCATCTTGAATCCCATCTCCTCCAGCCTTTTGCTGAAAGCGTGCCTGCCGGAATGTTTCCCAAGAACCATGCGGGTTTTGGTAAGCCCTATCGACCGGGGCGTCATAATCTCGTACGTTTCGGGACGTTTAAGCACGCCGTCCTGATGAATGCCGGATTCGTGCGCGAAGGCGTTTTCTCCAACAATCGCTTTGTTGGGCTGAACGGAAATGCCGGTAATCGAGGTAAGGAGCCGGCTCGTTTTATAAATTTCGCTGGTTTTTATCCCGGTGGTATGCCCCAGACAATCCTTCCGCGTTTTCATGGCCATTACAACTTCTTCAAGCGAGGAGTTGCCTGCACGCTCGCCTATGCCGTTTATCGTGCATTCAACCTGCCTCACCCCGTGCTGAATGGCCACCAGAGCATTCGCGGCCGCCAGACCGAGATCGTTATGGCAATGGACGCTGAAGACGGCCTTTTTGGCGTTTTCAACATTTTCCATGATCCCGTCAAGCAGGTCGGCGAACTCCGCCGGAATCGTGTAGCCTACGGTATCCGGAATGTTGATAGTGGTCGCGCCGGCGCCAATCGCCTCGGCGAAAATATCGTGAAGAAATTTTGGGTTCGAGCGGGTGGCGTCCATGGCGGAAAACTCGATATCCGACGTGAAACTTTTCGCCAGCTTCACTCCCCGGCGGGTCATTTCTATAACCTGCTTCTTGGTTTTCCTCATCTGATGCTTTATATGGATATCCGATGTGCTTATAAAAACGTGTATCCGCTTTTTCTTTGCCGGTTTCAGCGCCGCGGCGGCGGAGATTATATCTTTTTCGAGCATTCGCGCAAGACCGCATATAACAGGCCCTTTAATCTTTTTGGCAATCGTTTCCACAGCGGTGAAATCACCATCGCTGGAAATCGGAAAACCGGCTTCTATTACGTCAACCCTGAGAGCGGCGAGCTGGCGGGCAAGCTGAAGCTTTTCCTCCACGTTCATGGAAAAGCCCGGGGCCTGCTCCCCGTCGCGAAGCGTCGTATCGAAAATAACTATTTTAGCCATCTGTTTCTTCTTTCCTGAAGTTTCCGAAATGGTGAATCTTGCCCTACCCTGCGGATGGGCAAAAACATTTCGTATTATTTTTCCGCATTTTTAGTTTAACATCAATATCCTGATTTATACCGCACATAGTACAATTCACATACTTAAACAAACAACCGTATGAAGGAACATGAAGGCATCCATTATAACGACGGTCCGTAACGGCCGAAGCAGAATCGGAAGAGTGGTGGAGGCCTGCCTGGGCGTATCCGGAGCGGGCAAAGAGGTTATCGTAGTCGATCGCGGGTCAACGGACGGCTCGGCGGATATCGCGGCCAACTACCCCGTAAAGCTTCTCCGTTTGGGAGAATGCGAAGTGGGAGAAGCGTGGAATGCCGGACTGCAAGTGGCCACAGGCGACGTTTGCTACTTTGCGGATTCGGATCTGCTCCCCAAACCGGATGTTATTGCAACTCTGTTTGAACATTTTCGCAACACCGGCGTAGGCGGCGCGGGCGGCGCTTTCGATATCGCCAACAGGCAGTTCCTTCTGGCACGCCTTCTCCACGCCGAACAGACTGTTCGGCAATCCGAAAAACCGAGGGAAACCGAAACGTTAACCCCCCTTAACGGTCTCTTCAGGAAAAAGGCTCTGCTTGCAGCCGGAGGGTTCGACGAAAAGTTCGTGGCTACGCTGGCTGAAGATGAATCTCTTTCAGCAAACATAAGAAGCGCGGGTTACAAAATGGTTTTCGATATAAGAGCGTTTTCGGACTATTTTTTCGAGCGCTCGCTCGCGGGCTATCTGGGGCGGGAATACAGCCGCGCAAAAGGAAAAGCGGGGCTCTGCCTGTACAGCCGAAAAAGCGGGGCGGTTCCGGCAGGTTTCCATTTTTTGCGGTGCATTAAGCCGTTACTCGCGCTTTTTCTGGCCGTCGAATTACCGCTGATGATGTTTGAAATCACCAGAACTGCTTACCTCGCCGTGCTGGCGGTTTACCTGTTTTTGCAGATTTTGGGCCCGCTTAAAGTTACCTTCAAAACAGGCAGGCTGGCAAACATCCTGCTGGCGCCGGTTTTCCTGTTGTGCGGATTCGCGCAGGGGCTCGGGCTGGCGGCCGGTTTTCTTAAAATCGGCAGATGAGCAACCTCTTTAAAACTGCGACAATCCTCTCACCCGCCAAAATAAATCTCTTCCTGAAAATCACAGGAAAAAGAAAAGATGGCTATCACAACATCGCCACCCTTTTTCAGATGATAGACCTTTACGACAAAATTACCTTTTCACCCTCTCCGAAAAGGGAGATAGAGATAACCTGCAGTAAAGAGGGCATACCGCCGGAAACTAATCTGGTTTATCTGGCGGCGCAAGCTTTGTGGAAACCGGGATTGCCGGGCGTTTCGATTCATATTGAAAAAAATATCCCGGTCGGCGCCGGGCTGGGCGGCGGAAGTTCCAACTGCGCCACAGCGCTGTTTGCCCTCAACCGGCTCTGGAAGCTGGGACTGCCCCAAAAAAAACTTATGGCGAAAGGGAAAAAACTCGGCGCCGACGTGCCGTTTTTTCTTTTCGGCCCGCGCGCGTGGGGCACCGGCACGGGTGATAGGCTTACCCCGCTCCCGCCGGCCGAGCCGTTTCATATACTGCTGGTAAAACCTTCCGAGGGGGCGCCCACGGCTAAAATATATGAAACATTCAGCCTCGGATTGACAAAGCCTCTATCAAGGACTAAAATTCCCTTTGAATTTAAGGGGCTGGTTTTATTTGAAGATACGGTAGCGTATCTGATAAACGACTTGGAAAAAACCGTGGTTATGATGCATCCGGCTGTTGGAACAATCAGGAAAGCATTAACAGGGGAACACTGCAAAGGTGTAATGCTTTCAGGCTCCGGTACAACTGTCTTCGGCCTTTTCAAAGACAAACCTTCGGCCGATCAAGCGCTCCGAAAAATTTCCCGTAAACAATGGTGGTGCAGGCTTGCAAAACCGTTAACTTCTATGAAGCACTTCAAAAAGGGCATTTAGGCAAAAGGGAGGTTATGGAACAATGGAAATCACGGAAGTCGTAGTTCGTCCGGTTGAGAGCGACAGGCTGAAGGCTTATGTCTCGCTGACTTTTGACCACGCGTTCGTCATAAAAGATATCAAGATTGTGGAAGGCAGAAACGGGCTTTTCGTTTCAATGCCGAGCCGCCGAAGAAAAGACGGGAAATACCAGGATATAGCCCACCCGATAAACAGCGATTTCCGCAAAACGGTGGAAGACTGCATCTTCAGCCGGTATGAGGAAATAATAGGAGACGAGCTTACCGGCAAACGGGAGCTTATCGAACTGCAGGAACCGGAATTGGAAGCGGTTTAGATTACAGTCACCGCCGCTGGCTTCCGGGGAGAGGCTCCGTAAAGTTCCGCCAGCCGCCGATTACCACTCCCACGATATCCGCCCGCTGGGTTATTAAATCAACAACCCGCACAGATTCCGCGCTGTTGGCCGGAATCAGAAACAGACTGTTTTTCTCCCTCTGAAGCAGTTTCACCGTAAGGCCGCCTTCCACCCATACGGCGTACATCCGCCCTTTGACTATTTTCTCGCTATCTATGCCACGATCTATGACGATTATGTCGCCGTTCTCAAGCAGAGGCCACATGGAATCGCCCGCCACCCTGCACGCCACCAGATTGGGCTGACGGGCCATTTTCTTTCTTAACGGCCTCACGTGCACTACAACCCAGTCTATGACGTCCTCCTCGGCTATCATCGGCTCGCCCGCGGCTATTTTCCCCTCGACGAGAGGAATGGAAAGATATTCGTCTTCCGGCAGGCGCTCCGGCACGGACGGCGCAACAGCCTGCCCGCTCTCCCCGCCGGTTAAAATCCACTCCACGCTTCTGCTTGAAATATTGCTTATATTAAGCAAAACCTCCGGTGAGGGGATCATGCCGTCTTCGTACCGCCTGACGGTGGTATGGGCGACGCCTATCCTCTTTCCGAAAGATTGAAGAGTCTCTTTTCCCCTGATTTCCTTTAGCCTCTTACGCAATCCCGGCTTGTCAATTTTAGCGCTTCTTGTGCGTAACAGTGCAAATTTTTTCATTGACTTTGTACTCATACGCACATTATAATCAAACTCACAGGAGGATGCAAACATGGACGGAAAAAAGGAACCCAAAACGGCCTCCCCGGCCGGAAGAAAGTTCACCTCGGTTCAGGCGGTAGCAAGGCGGTGGAACGTATCCGAAAGCACCGTGAGAAGGCTTATAGACGAGGGGGAGTTGAGCGGCGTCAGGATAAGAAAGAGCTACAAAATAAAGCTCGATTCGGTGCTGGATTACGAATCGCGCTCAACTTTTTAAGACCATCTGGAAATGTTGCGGGAGAAATCGAGCTGGAAATGAACGGCAAAACGTTACGCCCCGCAATCGGCGAAGAAATTCTAATGCCGGCGGGCGTTTCCCACTCGGTTAAAAACGTAGGGAAAAGCCGCAACAGGTGGCTGTACGGCTACAAGACAAGACTCGAATAACAAAAGAATGGTGCCGACGGCCAGACTCGAACTGGCACAGGTTGCCCTACCGCCCCCTCAAGACGGCGTGTCTACCAATTCCACCACGTCGGCGCACAAGAGGAGATGGTAGCGAAATAGGCTTCAGCTTTCAACCGGCAGTTTGGCGGACGGCGAAAAACTTTTGCCGTCCCATGAAAAGATAACCGCTTCTCTGGCCTTCCCGCCGATAATCGAAATGATTATATAATCCGCGCCGGGGAATACCGGCTCGCCCCACATGGTGGCGGCGGCGTGATCTTCCTGCGAAAAATAGCATTCATGATCCGGGTGCGAATGATAGAAAGCCAGAATCTTTTCGCCTTTCTCTTCCACCCTTCTTGTGAGGTCGAACACCTCTTTCGGATCTACAAAATAACCGGTGCGGCCGTCGCGCGCGAAGTTTTCCGGGTCGCTCTCATGAAGCTGATCCTGCCTGTTGGTAAGCCGGATAATTTCCATTTTGCCGCCGGCTCCTCCGCCCGTAACAGCCCCCACGCATTCCTTTGGATATTCTTCCACGGCGTGTGCCAGCATCAGCCGGATTTCATCTTCTGAAAATTTAACCGCCATAAAACAGCAAACCTTTCGACTATTTTTTGCCCAGGCCCGGCGCGGTAAGTTTTTCCGGCGCGAGGATTTTCGCAAGCTCTTCCTTTGTGAGAAGTTTTTCTTCCAGCACAATCTGCGGAATCGTCTTGTTTTCCTTCAGCGCTTTTTTAACTACGGCGCTGGCACGATCGTAGCCTATAACCGGGTTCAGAAAAGTAGCGATGCTGGGCGACTGCATCGCATACAGCTCGCACTGTTTTCTATTCACGGTTATCCCGTCCACGCATTTTTCACCCAGAACCTTTATGCCGTTCGACAGTATCCGCAACGATTCCAGAAGAGCGTAGCCGGTTACCGGCATGGTTACGTTAAGCTCCAGCTGTGCCGAAAACGCCGCCATCGTTATCGTCTGATGGTTGCCGAAAACTTTCAGGCATACCATGTTTATCGCTTCGGCCATTGTCGGGTTGATTTTTCCCGGCATGATGGAAGAGCCCGGCTCGACCGGAGGCAGATTTATTTCATTCAGCCCCGTGTTGGGCCCGGAGCTCATCAGCCTTAAATCGTTGCAGATTCTTGCGATATCAACCGCCAGGCTGTTTATCGCGCCGGAGAGGTCGGCGATATCGTTAGTGCTGTGGGTCGCTTCTATGCCATCTTTCGCCACCTTGAATTTTCCGCCCGACTCACTGTTCAGATGTTTGATAATCAGTTTTCTGAACCGGGGGTGCGTATTGATGCCGGTGCCCACGGCGTTGCCGCCCACGCCGAGTTCCCTAACAAACACGGTTTTGGATTCCAGCCTCTCGATATCCTTTTCTATGCTCCGCGCGAACGCCCCGAACACCTGCCCCATCCGTATCGGCACGGCATCCTGCAGATGAGTCCGCCCTGATTTCAGCGTCTTGTCGAACTGCCGTGATTTTTTCACAAGAATCCGCCGGAATATTTTTGCCTCCCGGATAAGGTTGCCCAGCATCGGCATGGCCGCCACCCTGATGGAGCTCGGAAAGACGTTGTTGGTGGACTGCCCCATATTCACATGGTCGTTCGGATGCACAAGCGTTCTGTCGCCCCGCTTGCCGCCGAGGATTTCTGCCGCCCGGTTGGCTATTATCTCGTTGGTGTTCATGTTGGACGACGTTCCAGACCCCGCCTGAAAGATATCTACCACAAACTGGCCGCGAAGCTCCCCTTCGATGATTTCCCTGCACGCGCGCACTATGGCGTTGCCCTGCTTTTTCCGAAGAAACCCAAGCTCCATATTAGCCTTGGCGCAGGCGAGCTTCAGAAGAGCCAGCGCCGCAATCTGCTCCGGCGGCACCCGCAGGCCGCTGATAGGAAAATTGCCGCTGGAGCGCATCGACTGTACTCCGTAATAGGCGTCGGCCGGTACGCGCAGTTCGCCCATCGAATCCCGTTCAATCCTGTATTTCACGATTATTTCCTCCTTCGAAATTTCAGAGCGCGCCCGTAGCCCATCACGACCCGCCCGCTATTTTCTCAACGCGGCTACCCAGTTTTTGCCTGACGGTTACCTCGCTGATTTTTTTATGTTCAAGAAGTTTTTCGGTAATCGCATTGGCGATTGCATCCGCTTCATCGCCGGAGACCTCCCG
>JAJRYM010000076.1 GCA_024275775.1 Nitrospirota bacterium | reverse complement strand
ATATTGTTTTTTATGCTGTCGTCAAAAAGGAAAATCTCCTGAGTCACAATTCCTATCTGCCCCCGGACGGATTCCAGCGTGGCATGCTTTATATCCTGCCCGTCGAAAAGAATCGTTCCCGTCACAGGGTCGTAAAAGCGGGCGAGAAGATCGACTAGGGTCGATTTGCCGGCCCCGCTCATGCCGACTATGGCCAGAATGGTTCCGGCAGGAACTTTCAGGTTTATATTCCGCAGTACCGGTTCGGTATCGTAACTGAAGTTGACATCCTGGAATTCCACGCTGTCCCGCACCCGGCCTATGATTACAGCGTCCGTAGCGTTTGTTATTTTCGATTTTGTGTCAAGAATTTCAAAAACCCGCACGGCCGCTCCCATCGCCTGCTGGATTTTGTTGTAAACCCTGCTCAGTTTTGCTACGGGGTTAAAAATGAGAAAAAGAGCTGTAAGAAAAGAGAAAAAACTGCCTACGCTGTATTTCCCTTCCACCACCTGCATTCCGCCGTACCAGATAATAGCCGCTACTCCAAAGACGGCAAAAAACTCGAGGAGCGGTGAAGATATTTCATTTATCTTTATGGTTTTGATCATCAGGTCGAAATAGTTCTGATTCTTTTTTTCGAATCTTCCAATTTCGTAATTCTGCATGCCGAAGGCCTGCACAATGCGGAAGCCCGAAAAAGCTTCGCTCATCAGGGAGGTGAGGTCAGCTATCTTTTCCTGCGACCGGCGCGAAAGGTTTTTGAGCAGTTTGCCGAGTTTTACCACAAGCAGTCCGGCGAACGGCATGACGATTATCGCTATGGCCGTCAGTTTAGCGTCCCGATATACAAGCAGTCCCAGCAGTACCGCCACCGTGAAGGTCTCGCGGAAAAGATCGTACACCACGATTGAGATGGAATCCTGAATAAGCTGAATATCGTTGACTATTCTCGATACCAGCCTGCCTGTTGTATGTTTGTGAAAAAAGGAGAGGGAGAGGGACTGAATATGGCTGTAAAGGTGGTTGCGGATATCGCGCACCGTCTGCTGGCCGATTTTCTGCATAAGGCAGGATGCGATGTAACGCGCCGCGCCCCGCATAAAATAGATGCCGATAAGCCCCACCGAAAGCAGTTTCAGCATTTCCCCGTCTTTTTTGATGAACACATCGTCCAGCAGGGGCTGTATGAGGTAGGCAACGCTCCCGGCCGTGCCGGATACTATCAGCATGCAGAAAGCGGCCAGAAGGAAGGATTTCCGGTAGGGCTTAACGTATCGTAAAAGCCTGTAATATTCATTCCGCGTACTGTTATTCAAATTCTCTCCATTACTCCGTCGGCCACCGTTTTGACAGATAGTTTATCCATGCAGTCGTATTCATTGCAATCGCCGGGGGCGCACTGTTCGCAGACGGGAACATCCGGAACGTAAGCCGCGTCTTTTTCTCCTATAGGCCCCCACCTTGAGGGAAGGCATACCCGAATAGGACAATAAATGCCGACGGCCGGCGTTCCCACCGCCGTTGCTATATGCAGAGGGCCGGTGCTGGGCGCCACAAAGCAGTCCAGCCTTTTTATGAAGCCGGCCAGATTTTTCAGGGATGATATCACAACGCGGTCCTGCTTTTTTCGGCAGGCGACAGATACCGCGTTCAGCAGGTTTTCTTCGCCCGGCCCGGCCACCAGTATTACGTTTACTCCATTTTCGTCCAGCATATCCGCCAGCTCTGCGTATCGCACCGATTTCCAGTTTCTCGCCGAGCCTCCCATGCCGGGAAAGATACCCACATTCCTGTTCCCCTGCTTTATGGAGCCGGTAAGATTTTCGGGCAGGTTTTCGGAAAAAGAGACGGACGATACCCGCACCGGCGGGATGCCGAGCGGTTTCAGTAAGTCAAGGTTGCAGTCGGCCTCATGTCTTTCTCCCCTGGAGCGGCGCTGGGTTATT
>JAJRYM010000075.1 GCA_024275775.1 Nitrospirota bacterium | reverse complement strand
GCCCATCCCTCGATACCCGGAAAACCGGATTGGGATTTTCGTCCGGAAAGCGCGCCAGGGCTTCTCTGTCATCGCTCGGCGAAATGTTCGGCGACATCGGTTTATCCGTCAAGACTCCTCCTTCCAGCGGACGGCCGTATGCTATTGGGCTAATCAGCGGGCGAAGGTGCAAAGAATGGATTGAATTCCCACTTTCAGGGACTATTGTAGACCTAATACGAGAGAAAACAAAGAGAAAACCGAAAAAATATTCTTACCCTTTTGTGGTATGTATCGATATTCTGTCCGGTGGAAAGAGGAAATAGGGCAGTTCCCTGTATGTTATTACTTCAAATTCTCGCTTTTTCATATCCAGAATGCCGATTTCATTTTCGATCTTGTTTGCCACAGGCTCAAGCGACAGGTTTAAAAGCCTGTTCAGTTGCGATATTGCGTTGCCGATACTTTTTTTATCGGCTTCGGGGTTATTGATACTTTTTATCAGTTCGTTTTTCTTCTCAATCAGAGCGATAACCTCCTCGGTTTTCTCCAAAAAATCTTCCGGGTGAAACTGCATTTCCCTGATTTTCTGATGAAGTTCGGCCAGCTTTTCCGATGGGTCGTCCGGTTCCGGCGCGGAGAGGGTGCAGGAGGCGACGGCGTATTTCGGCGGTTCCGTTTCAAAAAGTCCCTCTATCAGGGCGTCGGTTATTGCATCGTATTTCGCTCCGCCTACGCCGTGTATGAACATATCTCCAAGCCCCAGCCGTTGCAGAAGCGAGAGAGCCACAGCTCTTGGCCAGATTTTTATGCCATTATCCACGCAGATTTTTTTAAGCTCGTCCGCCGATCTGACCGGAGTCTCGCCTTTAAAGGCCAGCACGATACCGTTTTCGGAATGTTTAAGATACAGGGGCGCCCTATGGCTTCCTTTGACTTTCCAGAAAAGCGTTTCAACGCCGTTGCCGTTTTCCCCTAAATCGGGGAATGGATTGGCGCGGGAGCGAATGCCCCGTTTTTTCCTGTATGCGTGAAGCGCGGCATTAAAAAGTTCCCGTATTTTTACCGACTGCCGCAACAGCCCAAACGCGAACTGGAAGAACCCGTCCGTTTCGCACACTTTCGATAGCGGCAGTTCGAAAACGGAATCAGGCCAGCCGGCGCCGTATTTTCTCCGCCATAAAATCATCATATCCCGCATGTTGTTTACGATGATAGGCTTCGTGTTTTCTTCGAGACATTTTATGCCGTGGGCGAACATGTTATCCGGTATGGAGCGAAGATGCTCAACGGCCGATTTGCGGAAAGCCGCCAGAGCATCGGAATCGACATCGCTGTGTTCGTAAAAATCGTCGGCAATCGAAGGGTGCATCCTCAATGTGGCGATGCGCGGGCCGTTGAGGAAGGAAGGGATGTTTACCGGAAAACCGCCGCAGGCTTCCGTATCGGCCGAAATCCAGACGGCGTTGACCGCTTCCCGCGATATTTCCGCCAGAAGGCGGTATTTGAACATGACGCCCGCGTGGTAAGGATGCGGCTGATGGCCGGAAAGAATAAAGGGAGCGCCGGGAATGAATTCAGGCGCGTCCAGCCCGATTGACTGCATATATTGCCCGGCAATGCCGATAAGTTCCCGCCTCCATTCATCCCGGTCGAGCCCGATGGAAATACGCTCAAGTTTTTGCCGGTTATGTTCGGCCGTTTCCTTCCAAAGAGGGAAAACCGGCCGGCAGAGAATTTGTCCTTTTCCGGGAATTTCAATCATGGAAGCAAGCCGTCGAAAGATTTGACGCCGATTTCTTCAAGATTCAGGAATGGCTCCCCGTAATCGGTTCCTATAAGAGAGCCGTAATAAACGGCGCCGGCATGGAGCATTTTCACCAGCTTTTCGCCTCTTTCGGGGTCGCCCGCGAAAAACTGCGAATGGTAAGCGCGCACCGTTGCAAGCTTACGGTCTATGGTATCGGTAATATCGAAAATAATTGCCGGCTTGATAATCTTCTTTAGATGAATGCAGAAATAAAAAAACAGGCGCGGAGGATAAAACGGCTCCCCCTTCATATCCGTTCCGGTGTACTTGGCCGCGAACCGGGCGGCTTGGGCGATTTTGGACGCTTCCACATGGTCGGGATGGGCGTCTTCATGAAACGGGATGAGCAAAACGTCGGGTTTCACCTCTCTGTATACTTCGGCCAGCGCGGTTCTTGCTTCCCGGCTGTCCATCAGCCATCGGTTTTGCAAACCAAGGCAGACCCTGTTAGTTATTCCGAGGATGCCGTTAGCCTTGGCGGTTTCCTTCGCCCGGATTTCCGGCGAACCGTGCGGCGTAGGTTCGCCGTTGGTGAGATCGCACAGCGTTACCGCGTGCCCCTGATCAATGAGGGAGACGATAGCCCCGCCCGCGCCGAGTTCTATGTCGTCCGGGTGAGTTCCAACGGCGAGGATATTCGCCATCTTTGCACCTCGTTCCGCAGAACTTCCCGATAATACCGCAATCTCTTTTCGGGGTCGTCCAGAGTGGAGCCGAACGTTCTGTTCAGGTTCCTGTAAATTCTCTCAATCGGGAATTCGGTTACCTTGAGTCCCAGCCTACAGGCCTGCACCCAGAACTCCAGCGGGAACGCGTAGCCGTCCTGCCGCAAATCCATTTCCGCAAGCGGTTTTACGCGATATCCTTTAAGTCCGCAAAACCCGTCGGTGAGGTCGTACCCCGTAATCTCGTTTATCATGCCGGTTATGGCCATGTTGATTCGGTAACGGTCGGCGGGCGGGTTGTCGTTTTCTTCGGCTTCCCGAAGGTAGCGGGAAGCCGAGTGGATATCGGTATCCACGACCGCCCGAAAAATTTCCGGGATGTGGTGCGGTTCATGCTGTTCATCGCAGTCGATCGTAACCAGAAAATCGTAGTCGTTTTCCACCGCGTAGCGGAAACCGTCGGCAAGCGACCTGCCGTAGCCAATATTGCGCGGGTGGGTTATCACATCCACCCCGCAGTATCCGGCCAGGATTGCAGACGAGCCGTCGGTGGAACCGTCGTTAACGACGAGGATATCCCCATCGTAATAGTTCCGAACCGATGCGAGCACTCCATTGATGTGCCGCTCCTCGTTGTAAATCGGAATTACCGTAAGCTTTTTCAATGCGACTCCTTTTTGCCGATTATTAGCGCATTGTTAATACTAGCAAAAGTTCTCTTAAGGCGCAGGCATTTCCGAAATTTCGTCTTCAGTCTTTTTCGCGGATTTACCGCCTTTAATTATCACATATATTACCGGCAGGGCGACGAGACTTATCGCAACCGTGGAAACCATTCCGCCCACCATCGGCGTGGCGATTCTTTTCATAACGCCCGCGCCGGTGCCTGTTCCGTACATAATAGGCAGAAGGCCCGCTATAACGGCGGATGCCGTCATGATAATCGGGCGCACACGCTCAACAGTGCCGGCTATTACCGCCTCTATCACTTCTTCCCTGTTGCGCGGTTTCCGCTTTTCCATCTCGTGGCCGATATAGAGAAGCACCAGCACGCCTATTTCGGAAGCCACGCCCGCCAGCGCTATCATCCCAATGCCGACGGCTACGCTCATGTTGTATCCAAGAGCCCATATAAGCCATATCGAACCGCATAGCGCGAACGGGATGGAAAGCATGACGATAAGACATTCCGTTACCCGCCGGAAATTGAAATACAGCAGGAGGAATATGATGATAAGGGCGATGGGCACCACAATCTGCAAACGCTCCTTGGCCCTTTGCATATACTCGTACTGTCCGCTCCATGTAAGCGTCATGCCGGGGGGGAGTTTCAGTTTTTCATCCAGCACCTTTCTGGCGTTGTTGACGTATGTGCCGACATCGATATCCTTAATATCGACATAGACGATCGAGTTGAGCCGGGCGTTCTCACTTTTTATGGTGGAAGCCCCTTTTACGATTTTCATATCCGCCACCTGTATAATCGGGATATGTTCTCCCAGCGGGGTGGGAATCAAAACCCTTTTCAGCCGCTCCGGGTTATCCCTGTAATATCTCGGGTATCGCAGGTTAACGGGGTAGCGTTCGCGCCCTTCAACGGTTTCGGTGATGTTCATTCCGCCGATGGCCGATTGTATAATCGTCTGCACGTCTCCCACGTTAAGGCCGTATCTCGCCGCGGCGCGGCGGTTTATATTGAAATCGAGATAATTGCCGCCTTTAACCCGCTCGGCGTAGACGGAAAGGGTTCCCGGCACCTCGCGCAGGATCGCCTCTATTTCCTGGCCGACGTCCTGAAGTTTTTGCAGATCGTCGCCGAATATTTTTATGCCGACCGGCGTTTTTATGCCGGTCGCGAGCATATCTATGCGGGTCTTTATTGGCATAGTCCAGGCGTTGGTAAGGCCGGGGATTTTTATAGCTCTGTCCATTTCAGCCATAAGATCGTCAATGGTAAGTCCTTTCCGCCATTCCGAGGGCGGCTTCAGTTTCACTACCGTTTCAAACATGGAAAGAGGGGCGGGGTCGGTAGGCGTTTCAGCTCTGCCGGCTTTTCCAAAAACGCGTTCCACCTCCGGAAATGTTTTCAGAATCCTGTCGGTATGCTGGAGTATTTCCTTTACCTTGGTTACCGACGCTCCCGGCAGAAGCGACGGCATGTAAAGGATGTCGCCCTCATCCAGTGGCGGCATAAATTCCGAGCCGGTTCTGGAAAGTGGATAGTCAGTAGCCGCCAATATCACCAGCATTCCGATAACCACGAGCCATCTTGCTTTCATTGCCAGCCGCACTATCGGCCTGTATACCGCAACGAGAATCATATTCAGCGGGTTTTTCTGTTCGGGTATTATTTCGCCTTTAACGAACATCCCGATGAGCAACGGCACAAGCGTGATGGAAAGGATCGCCGCAGACGCCATAGCGTAGGTTTTCGTGAAAGCGAGCGGAGAGAAGAGCCTTCCTTCCTGCGCCTGCAGTGAGAAAACCGGCACGAACGAGACCGTGATAATAGAAAGGCTGAAGAACAGGGCGGGGCCGACCTCCTTTACGGAATCGAGAACTATTTCGTTTCTCGGCTTTTTTCCGGAATCCCGTTCCAGATGTTTATGGGCGTTTTCTATCATCACGATAGCCCCGTCCACCATAGCTCCGATCGCTATGGCTATCCCGCCGAGCGACATGATGTTGGCGTTTATTCCCTGCGCGTTCATTACGATGACCGCCATCAGAATGCCGAGCGGAAGCGTGAAAATGGCGACGAGCGCCGACCGCAGATGCATTAAAAATATCAGGCATACCAGCGAGACGATAACCATTTCCTCGATAAGTTTGTCTTTGAGAAACGCAACCGCCCGGTCGATAAGCGAGGAGCGGTCGTAGGTTGGTATAATCTCCACCCCTTCGGGGAGGCCTTTTTTGAGTTCTTCCAGTTTGGCTTTTACCGCTTCGATGGTGGCAAGAGCGTTCTCGCCGTACCGCATAATTACCACGCCGCCTGCCACATCCCCTTCGCCGTTCAGGTCGGCCACGCCTCTCCTGAGTTCAGGGCCAAGCCGGACGGTAGCCACGTCGCGCAGGAAGATAGGCGTCCCGTCTTTGTCCGCCCCCAGGCTGACATTTTCAATATCCTGGATACTTTGTATATATCCCCTGCCGCGCACCACGAATTCGGTTTCGGCCATTTCTATAAGCCGTCCGCCCACGTCGCTGTTGCTTTTCTTTATCGCCGCGCTCACCTTGGTGATGGGGATGTTGTACGCGAGGAGTTTGTCCGGGTCTACCTCAACCTGGTACTGCTTCACGAATCCTCCGATGGCGGCCACTTCCGAAACGCCGGGAACTGTGAGCAGTTCGAAGTTCAGATACCAGTCCTGAATGGAGCGGAGATCCGAAAGATCCCGTTTGCCTGTTTTATCAACGAGCGCGTACTCGTATATCCAGCCCACGCCGGTAGCGTCCGGCCCGAGAGTCGGGTTAACGCCGTCGGGAAGCTTGCCCGCTATGGAGCTGAGCTGTTCGATTACGCGCGAACGCGCCCAGTAGAGGTCCGTGCCGTCCTCGAATATGATGTAAATAAAGGAAATTCCGAAAAAGGAGTACCCTCTTACAACCTGCGCGTACGGAACGGCAAGCATCGCCGTTGAAATCGGGTAGGTTACCTGGTCTTCCACCACCTGCGGCGCCTGGCCGGGATAGTCGGCGAATACGATTACCTGAATATCGCTGAGATCGGGGATAGCATCCAGCGGCATGGTTTTCAGCGCATACATGCCAACGGCGATCGTGAACGCCGTGGCAAGAAATACAAGGAAAGTATTTTTGAACGACCACTCGATAATGCCTTTTATCATTTTCGGCCTCCATGATCGTTATGCTCCGTTGTTTCCTCTTCCGTATCCCCATGATCCATTTTCATACCTTCGTGGTGCATGTGGGGCATGGAGCTGTGATCCATTTTCATACCTTTGTTCTCCATGGACCCGCCGTCCATCTTCATCCCTTCGTGCTTCATGGAGCCGCCATCCATCTTCATCCCTTCGTGGTGCATATGGCGCATGGAGCTGTGATCCATTTTCATGCCTTTCTTTTTATCGGGTGGCGATTCTGCTTTTGATGCCGCCTTTTGCCGACTACCTTCGGAATCGGACGTAACATTGGCGGCGGTAACGATTTGTTCGCTTTTGCGCAACTCTTCGATAATTCCGTTAAAACCTTCCATATCCATCTTCATACCTTCGTGCTTCATGGAACCGTGGTCCATCTGCATGCCTTCGTGCTTCATGGAGCCGCCGTCCATCTTCATCCCTTCGTGCTTCATGGAACCGTGGTCCATCTTCATACCTTCGTGCTTCATGGAGCCGCCATCCATCTTCATCCCTTCGTGCTTCATGGAGCCGCCATCCATCTTCATCCCTTCGTGCTTCATGGAGCCGCCGTCCATCTTCATGCCTTCGTGCTTCATGGAACCGTGGTCCATCTGCATGCCTTCGTGCTTCATGGAGCCGCCGTCCATCTTCATG
>JAJRYM010000074.1 GCA_024275775.1 Nitrospirota bacterium | reverse complement strand
GCTCCGTCGGCGGGCAGAGCGTCGGCCAGCTCGAACTTGGCAAGGGCTACATCTTCCTCCGACCCAAAGGTTTCAAGATGGGCAGTGCCGATGGAGGTGATAACGCCGATGGAAGGGGTGGCGAAGCTACACAGTTCGGCTACGTCGCCTCTTCGGGTCGCGCCCATTTCCGTTATGAAAAGCTCGTGATGCGGCTCCATCTTTTCGTTTATCACCCGGCATAGCCCCATCGGCGTGTTGTAGCTTCCGGGGGTTTTAAGAAGCGGGAACGAACTTTCCAGCATGTGCGCTATCGCCTCTTTCGTGCCGGTTTTGCCGTAACTGCCGGTAACGGCGATTACCTTTCGCTCCGAAAGCTTTGACTTTGCCTGCCTGATGAAACCGCCCTGAAAAAATTTCTCGAGCGGCAATTCCAGAAAATTTCCGATAGCTAGGAAAAACGGTTGCAGGTAAGCCAGAAAAACCGTTCCGGCAACCAGCCCGCGCCCGCCCACGATGCCTGACATCATCCATAGGTAAAAAATTTCAAGGACGACCACGAAAGCGAAAATGCGCTTGATTCTGGCTGTGACGGTAAAGCCTTTTTTCAGTTTGCGTTTTTGCCGGATGTCGACGGCCATCCAGTAAATCGCCCCGGCCGACAGCAGAGAAAGCCCCGGCGCGATGCTGAGCGGTGTGACTAAAACCGAGACGGCTACAAGTATTACGGCAACGTGAAAAAGCGCGTCAGACTTTTCAGGACAGAACAGACGCACTCCGCCTCCGCCGATTACCCAGCGGAAATAACCGTCGGTATGATAACGCTCGGACTGCAGAACGTGCGCGAATTTCGTCAGGAAAAGGAGGCCGAGCGCAAGCCAGCAGACTGCCGTCAGATAAATCAGAATGCTCATTCGTTTAAAAACCTGTCGGCCGCTTCAAGAAAAGATTCCGCTTTTTCGGCAAAGGCGTAATGCCCCGCGCCCGGCACAATCTCCAGCCTGCCGGCCGGCATGAGGTTTTGCATTTTTCTGCCGTCTTCCAGCGGCGTCGCCATATCTTTTTCGCCCCAGACGAGGAGAGTTTCGTGCGGTATGTCCGGCAGAAGCGGGCTTAAATCTTCGTTGACGACTTTTACGAGAATCTCCCGCATCTCACCTGCGTTTAAATAATCGGCCGATCCGATGGCGCGGTATATCCGCTTTTTAATCCATCGTCCGGGCGGGCCGAAACAGCCGGCTGATTTTCCGATTTTGGAGAGTATCTGCTTGGAAACCGGCACGCCGCTTTTTCTGCGGATTCCGGCCGCGCCGGTCAGAAGCATTTTCCCCACCCGTTGCGGGTGCGAGTGCGCCAGCCTCAGCGCCACTCGCGCCCCGAAGGAATGAGCGATGATATCTGTTTTCTCCCATCCCCATGCTTCCAGAAGTTCGGCGACCATCGTAGCGTACTCGGCCGTTCCCCACTGCGCGGACGGAGGTTCGGACTGGCCGAAACCTGGGAAATCGATAACCCGGACTTCCCGTTTTTCGGCGAAATGAAAAAAGAGAGGCTTGAATATCTCTCCCGATACGCCCCATCCGTGCAGAAAAATCAGCGGTTTCCCACTGCCCGCCTGCAGGTAATAAACCTTGCAACCTCCCGCGTTCTGGTACATCCGGTTACTTTAAAAGCCGGAAGGTTTTCACGCAAGAGCGAACTGGCTGACTGCTAATGAATCCCGCAGAATAAAAAAACCATCAGCATGGCGAAAACAGTCGAAAGCCCCATTTCCGTCCAGCCTAGAACTCTTACAGCCGGAGGGGGCTTGGCGTAGAAAAAGAGCGTAGCCAGCAGTCCGGGCATGAAAGGGAGAAGCAGTTTCGCGGGAAGGTGCGTTGTGGAAAGAATAAACCCCGCCAGCGCTCCGGCGAAAAGAGCGTTCAATATGTTCTTTCTGAAAATGTTTCTAAAATCGGTTTTGGAAGGCGGCGGCGTGGAAAGCCATTTTATCCCCCTTACCGAATTGCGAGCCTGAAAATTCCTGTCGAGCAGAAATACAAGAAGAAGCGCCCATACCGCCATGGCCGGTCTTCCTATGTTGCCGGCAACGGCGAACGCGCCCGCGGGAGAAAGGAACGAAAGTGAAATAATACCGGCTAGTTCAAAAAGAAAACTGCGATGAAACCCGGCGTGGGAAGCGCGCACCCCCGCATAGAACAGAGGCGCGAACAGCAAGAAAACCGCCATCATGCGGATATCGTTTATCACCGACCAGAGCGTGAACAGGAGAGCGGCGGCGGAATAGATACCGCACCATGCGAGCGACTGCCTGGAATGGGAGGTTTTCTTTTTGGAGTTCTTGTAGATGATTCTTGCGGGCGTGAATGCCAGAAACCAGAACAGAACCGATCCGAAAAACGGGAGAAATCGCAGGGCATCACCTTCCACAGTAAAAGAGCCGACAATCGGCGGGAGGAGAACCCATACCCACATCCCGTGCTCTTTCGGCATCATCGGTTTGAATTTAATATTCATGCGTCTAATTGTACGTCAGCTGTCCTGTAGATTTCCGTGACTTTCGGCATAAAAACCGTCCGCCGCATTTTTCAATCCATAATCGAAACTTTGCAGGAAATAAGGCCCGCCCTCATTTCTTTTTGTTATAATACAATCCTGAAATACACAAAGATTCAGGGTATTAAAGATGAAAACGAGACATATTGATCCGCAGACGCATCTTGCGAAAGATTACGGCAAGATATTCGGGCACTGCTCGGTATGCGGAGCGCCCATCTGGTTTACCCGTGTAATAGATTCCACCGGAACCCCCCTGCTCGCCTACCATTGCTGGAACGGCCATTACGAATCGCTAGATCCGCAGGCGCTGGATATCTACCGCAGAGGTGGAGAACTTTCGGAGAAGGAGATTAAGCGCATCCTTCCGTTCATCAAGTTCATACGGTTGGCCGACTGACAGGTGGAGCCGACAGCCCGCGCAGAAGAACTGCGTGCGCTAATCCGCAGGCATGAGAAACTCTACTATGAGGATGCCAGTCCCGAAATAACCGACGCCGAGTTCGACGCTCTCATGCGGGAGCTGAGAACGCTTGAGGAGGCGCATCCCGAACTTGTAACTTCAGATTCCCCCACTCAGAGGGTAGGCGGAAAGCCTTCGGCACGATTTCAAACCGACCTCCACAACCCGCCGATGCTCTCGCTCGATAACGCGATGACGGAAGAGGAGCTGGTCAAGTTCGACGAAAGGGTGAAGAAGGGTATCGAAGCGGGAAGTCCCGAATACCTTACCGAGCTGAAAATAGACGGCATGAGCCTTAATCTTATATATGAAAACGGCAAGCTGGCGCGCGGGCTTACGCGGGGCGACGGTACGCGGGGCGAGGATATTACGGCAAACGTCAAAACCATCGGTTCCATTCCGGGGGAAATCGAATGGTCGTCCGGCTGGGCGCG
>JAJRYM010000073.1 GCA_024275775.1 Nitrospirota bacterium | reverse complement strand
GCCGGAGCAGAAAACGATTTCCGCAGGGTCGGCTCCGATAAGCAGTGCCACCGATTCGCGCGCCAGGATAATCGCCTGCCGGGCGGGACGGCCGAACAGATGCGCGCTTGAAGGGTTGCCGTACAGCTCGCGCAGGAACGGCTCCATAGCCTCGACCACTTCCGGAGCGGGGCGGGTTGTGGCGTTGTTATCCAGATAAACTTTGCGTGCCGGATTTTCCGGTCTGCTGTTCATTAAACCTGCGGCTTAAATAATGCGAAGCGGTTCGATGGCGTCGTCGCTGAGAGCCGTGACGGTAAGTTTTTTCGGCTCCATGCCGTGGGCGGTAAACTCCACCTCCACTTCGGCATCCTTAGGGGCGCTTGCGTACCGCGCCGCTATTCTCGCCGCCAGCTCCCTCACGCCGTTGGCCGCTTTCCCTTTAAGAATAACGTCCGGGCCGGGGTAGTTGTTTATTCTTATGAGGGTGTCGGCATCCTTCGTCATGCGGGAGAGCCTGATGTTTTCCTTATCGTTCCTGCCGACGATTATCTTGCACTCTTCGTTAAGCCGGAAATGCCTGCCGAGCCGGAGCAGGCGGGCGTCTTTCACGTCCGCCGTTTCGGTATGTTCCAGCATATCTTTCATCTTCACGGCGAAATGGCCGTCGGTGAGCAGGCACCCGCCGGAAGAGCAGAGCATCTCTTTTTTTATGCCGAGCTCCCGGCCGATTTCTATCTGCGGTTTGCGGGACCGGCCGGATATCTTCAGCATTTCGTCGCGGTCTATCCAGCCCATTGTTTCCGGAATGGTCGGCTCCATTACGGCGGCGGAAAGAGGCCTTACGATAAGCCCTTCCATGCCGGATTCCTTTTCGATTTTTTTCAGCCTGTCGCGCATTTGCGACATCGGCCTCTGGCTTACCACCTCGCCGGTGAAGACAAACTTCGCGCCCATCTCTTCCATCACCTTTTTGGTCTGGCGGAACATCATTATCCGGCAGTCGATGCAGGGGTTCATGCCGGAACCGTAGCCGTATTTGGGAGTGCGGAGCATTTCCAGGTATTCGTTGCCCATGAAGATGGTCTTTATTTTCAGCCCGCATTCGTTGGCTATCATGTGCGCCGCGCTTTTGCACCCGTCGCTTTTCTTGGTGCAGGTGCAAAAAGGGCTCATGAAATTCAGCACCGTTACGTCATAGCCGAGCTTCAGCATGAGCTTGACGGCGATATGGCTGTCCAGCCCGCCGGAAAGAAGCCCCAGCGTTTTTATGTTTTTTCTTTCCATGGTTGTCATTTTATTTCGAGGTCTCCTTTTTATCAATGAACGCCTGCCTTTTCAGCGACGTAATCCATTCGCTCCTGACTTCCTTCACGAGGTTGTTGTACATTTTATCCAGCACCTTTGCGCGCGCTTTTTCGAAAGGAGGCAGTTCAGACGGTTTCCTCTCCTCTACCAGAATCAGATGGTACCCGAAACGGGTTTTAACCGGCTCGCTTATCTCACCCGGTTTGAGGGAGAAGACCACCTTGTCGAATGCCGGCACCATCTGGCCGGGTTCCACATAGCCCAGGTCGCCCCCCTTGCGCGCCGACGGCCCTTGGGAATAAACCTTTGCGGCGGCGGAGAATTTAAGCCCGTCCAGCACCTCTGCTCGGATTTCATTTATTTTGTCCAAAACCGCTTTGTCCTCTTTCGCCGAAGCGCCTTGCGGAAGCATGCGCAGTATGTGGCGGGCTTTCACCGTTCCGGGTATTATGAACTCTTCTTTATGCGCGTCGTAATATTCCCTCGCCGATTCCGGCGCTATATGTACCTGAGACCTGACTTCCATGCTCAAAACCGTCTGCACCATAATCCGGTCGGCCAGCATTTTTTTGTATCCCTCAAAACTTAGCCCCTGTCCTTTGAGGAGCAGTTTGAACTGGTCTATATCTGTGCCCATCCCCAGCCGTACTTGGTCGATTCTGTCGGTTATCTCCTTTTCCTCTATTTTTATCTTCTTGTCCTTGCCGTACTGGATAATCAGCCGGTCTTCTATCATCGAGTTCAGGATCGACTGTTCAGCCTCTTTGTCGCTCATATTCTTGATGGCGCCTTCGGACTTCATCTGAAACAGGCGTTCGCTGATTTCGCTTTGAAGTATTATTTCCCCGTTCACTTCCGCGGCGATGCGGTCGACCACCTCTGCGGCGGCCGTAAGGGGGAGCAGAAAAATCAGAGCCGATACAATCGCTCGGCATAAATTTCTATACGCGCTTTGCGTCTTATTCCGTCTATCCATTCCTTAAACCTGCGCTCCAGTTGTTCATAGAACATTTGTTTGTAAATAGTTTCCCTGCTCTCCGAATAGCTCATGGCCCGGGGCTTGAATTTTCTCGTTACCTTGAAGATATGGAACCCGTACGGCGATTCCACCACCTCGCTGATATGATTGATTTTAAGCTTAAACAGGGCGTTGTCAAATTCCTGCGGCATGCGCCCCTTTTCAAATATGCCCAAGTCGCCGCCGTTGGCCGCATCCGGGCTAATGGAAAACTGTTTTGCCATTTCGCCGAATTCGGCCCCTTCCAGTATGTCATTGCGGATTTTATCCGCTTCCGGGAGGGTTGAAACGGCGATGTGATAGGCGTGAACCCTTTTCTTGACGTGGAATTTTTTCCGGTGCTTCTTGAAGTATTTTTTAATTTCCTTTTCAGGCACTTTCACAAGAGGCGCGACCTCTTTTTTTATAAGAGTTTCGATAATGAGATTTTCCTTTATCGACTCCTTCCAGTTTCTCATGGTCGTTTCGTTCTGTTCCAGAACAAGCCTCAGACTAGCCGGCGTGAAACCTTCAAGAAGAGCTTGTATCATTTCATCCCGCGAATGAGGGTCGGTTTTTATGCCGGCTTTTTCGGCCTGCTGGTACATCAGAACAACGTCTATTATCTTCGCCAGCACCTTATCGCGAAGCTTTTTATTAAGATTCGCGTCGCGCGGTTCCGCTACCTTCAGCCGTTTTTTAACTCGCCGGTATCGCTCAAGAAAAAGATCGCCTTTTATCTCATGCCCGTTCACGCGGGCGACCACGACCTCGGACGGAGCTTTTTCGGCAGGCTTGGGCCGGCAGGCGGGCGCAAACAAGATCGGCGCCACCAAAAGCATGGCGGGAATGAGAAGCGATTTTTTCATGATTTAAGAGTGTAATGAAAGGGCTGTCGCCTTACAACCTCCGCTGTTCGATTGCATAAGTTTTTGCAAAATGGCACAATTTGCCACGAATGGACAAAGCTATCTTTAACTTCGTCAACCACGGTATGCAAAACCGGATTTTCGATCGGCTAATGCCTTTGATAAGCGATTTCAAATGGTGGATTCCCATCGTAATAATCATTTTTGCATGGCTAATCCGCAAAAATCCAAAACGCGGCGGTTTAATACTGCTGGTAACGGCGGTATCCGTGACGGCAAGCGATTTTATCAACCACCGGGTGCTCAAAGAGCTTTTCGCCCGCATACGGCCGTGCCATGTTCTGCCTGATGTCCACCTGTTGTCCGGTTGTAGCGATTCCTTAAGCTTTCCTTCTTCCCATGCCGTAAACGCGTTCGTTCTCGGCGCCGTTATAGGCCTCTCGGAAAAAAAGCTTCTCCCTTTCTGCATAGCCGCTTCGGCGCTTGTGGCGTTTTCCCGCGTCTATCTGGGCGTTCACTATCCGTCCGACGTAATCGCCGGCGCGCTTATCGGCGCGGCCATAGGATTCGGAGCGTATAAAACGGCCATAGCCCGCCCCGAAAATCCCGAAAAAGATTCGGAAGAAGCCGCTTCCTAGCCGATACGGTTTTCTACGGCCGCCGATGGTTTCAGACTGTTGAATACCGCGATAAGTTTTTTGAGTTTTGCGGGCGATATGCCGGTTTCGCCTCTTCCGTTTTTTGCAACGGCTCCGCGAAACCCGGCGATGTTGGGCGCGGTTTCGGCCACCCAGTCAGTATCTTCCACCCCCAGCCCTCCGGCGAACGCGGAAAGAACTCCGTAACGCCCGCAAAGTCCCGTAAAAAATAAAAGTTCATCCTTCGCGATATAATCGGTTAGTTTTCCTTTGCTCTTCGAAAAAGTGTCAAGAAGGCATATATCCGCCCCGGCGTCTGCCGCCGCGCGCGGAAAATCGCCGATGCTTCGGCTGTCCGCGAGGTCTGCGTAGAGGCAGGCGGCTATGGGAACGCCGGTATTCTCCAGCCGTATGCGCGATAAAAAGGCGTGAATTCTTTTGTTGCTTGAAAAACCGTAAAGCCCGACTTTTACGATATCGGCGCCGGCTTCCACCGCCATAGACGCAAGCGACGCGTAGCGCGGAGGATCGTCATGCGCGTCTCCTATAGCCGCCGAAACGGGAACCGAAAGGGGAATTCTTTTGCGTATATTTCTTATGGTGTTTAGTTCCGGCATACCGAGCGAACCTGCTGACGGATTTTTAACGTCGATGAAATCGGGGTAACCGATGCCGGCGAATGCGGAACATTCCGAAACGGCTACAAGGCTTACCAGAAGCCCTATCCGAGCTTTATTCGGGAGGAGCGGGCGTTCCGACAATATGGTAGCCGGAGTCGACATGAAGCACTTCTCCGGTAACTCCGCTGGCATGATCGGAGCAGAGATAGAGAGCGGTTTGAGCCACTTCTTCCTGAGAGACGTTTCGATTGAGCGGTGAAAGCTCGGCGTGATGCTTAAGCATCGCCCTCATATAGCCGATACCGCTCGAAGCGAGGGTTTTTATCGGCCCGGCCGAGATGGCGTTAACACGGACGCCCGATTCGCCGAGGTCCGAGGCCAGGTAGCGAACCGCGCACTCCAGCCCTGCTTTGGCAACCCCCATCACGTTGTAGCCTTTTACAACTTTCTCCGCGCCATAGTAGGTGAGGGTAAGGATGTTGGCCCCTTTGCGCCCCTCCATAAGCGGAACAGCGTACTTGGTGAGAGTGACAAGCGAAAAGACGGAAGTTTCCATAGCCATCTGGAAACCTTTTCTGCTGGTGTTGTAAAAATATCCTTTAAGGTCGTTCTTGTCGGCGAAGGCTACGGCATGTATGAGGATGTCAAGATAACCGAATCTTTCCTTCCAGAGATTAAAAACGGATTCAATCTGGGAATCGTTGTTTACATCCATCTCCTCTATGAAGGTGGAACCTACGGACTCCGCGAGCGGCCTTACCCGCTTTTCAATCGCATCGCCGATGTAGGTGAAACCGACTGTGCATCCGGCTTTGTGAAGTTCCTGAGCGATTGACCATGCGATACTTCGCTCATTGGCAACGCCTACAATCAGCGCGTTTTTACCTTTTAAAAGACCCATATTTCCAACCCCAACTCAAAATAAAATTTGTCGGGAAAATTTCCTTTAACCAACCATCCTGTGAAACCGGAGAAAGCTTCGATTTCTCCCCTAATAAAATAACAGATTAACGGTAATTCGTGAACTTTAATTCAAGGCCAAAATCATCTTGCCCCAAAGCAGACATCACCGATTGAAGATCGTCTTTTTTCTTGCCCGAAACTCTCACATGGTCTTCCTGAATCTGCGCCTGCACCTTCAGCTTGAGGGTTTTTATCTTTTTTACAATATCCTTCGCCTTGTCCTGCGGGATGCCCTGTTGAAGGGTTATCTCCTGTCTCGCCGTTCCGCCTGAGGCCTGTTCCGTCTTTCCGTACACGAGATTTTTCAGGGAAACGCCCCTTTTAACAAGCTTGCCCTGAAGAACGTCCAGCACCGATTTGAGTTTAAATTCGTCATCCGAAAGGACGATGATCTTTTTGTCCTTCTGGTTCAGTTCGATTTTGCTTACACTGCCGCGAAAATCGTACCGCTGGCCGATTTCCCTCATCGACTGATCTACGGCGTTTAGCACCTCCGGCATTTCCACGCCTGAAACGATATCGAAAGAACTGTCCGATGCCATTCGTACCTCCCCAGCCGTCCGGCGTCAGTCAGACGCGGCGGCTATCTCCTTTGCAACGTCGGGCGCCACCGGAACCGGCTGAACAAATTTTTCGGTCGTTTCCCTTGTGTTTACCGCGTTAAGTTTTTTGAATAGAAAATCGAATTTCGCCTCGATTTCCCCGCAGATGGCGTCCCGCGTTTCGGCGGGCAAATCCCACAACTCTTGCTTGAACGGCCCGAATCCCTTTTTGCGGGTTTTGTATATAAACTGCTCTTCCGTCTGCCCGTCCTTCCGCTCGCCGGCGCAGTTTTCGTTAAGCCAGTCGTAAATCTTCCGTTTGAGCTCCTGCGGGAAATGTTCGCTCTCATAAGTCATATTCTGAAAACCGGTGGCTAGATGTATTTCGGATGTGGTTGTTTCAGGGAAGCGGTGGAACATCTCGTCCGGCAGAGTGGAAGCGCCGTGCTGTACCGCGCCGGAAAGCCCGTACTTTTCGCGCGCCCGTTTGGAGATGGCTTCCAGAGTGCCGAAATCAAGCGCCACTTCGGCCACCGTGCCGTCCGCCAGAGGCACTCCGCCGTGGCTTGTGCCGGTCTGCACCGATATCTTGGAAATGCCTTTCATCCCTTCCGGAAGGATTTTCAGATAATTATCCATGTACGCCTCAAGCTCTTCCACGGTGGAGTTCTTGTGGCCTACCTCGCCGATTTCACCGCCAACGGAAACGGTTATCCCTTCCGGTTCGAGCTCGCGGATATATTTGGTGAGCGCGGCGGCCTGCTCGTAATTATGTTTCTGCTGGGACGGCAGGTCGGGCTGGTCGAGATCCACCAGCGTGGAGGAGTCGATATCTATATTGTAAAAACCGGCCTCGATAGCTTTCTTGATGAGTTCCTTAACGCCCGCGACCTCCTTTTCCGGGTCTTCGGCGAATTTTTTGGCGTTTAGCTGAAAATGATCCCCCTGCACGAAAACAGGCCCGCGCCATCCTTCCTTTATGGCCGCGGCCAGAACCACGACAGCGTATTCCGAAGGCTCCTGAAAGGTGTAGCCGATTTCGGATTTTGCGATTTCAAAAAGGAACGCACCGGAGTTGTTCGCTCTGCCGGCTCGGAAAAGCGCTCTCGAAACGTCGTATGTGAGGCCCCGGATGTTTACCGCCGGTACGGTGAACCCGCCAGCTTCGCCGCGTCCCATCGCGTCGTAAAGGCCCTGTATGGACGAGAGGACTATCCCAAGCTGAAGGGCTATCCCCTTGATGAGCGCGCGCGCGGCACCTCTCTGCTCGCCGCTTTCGTGGAACACGGCGTTATAGATAAGCCGATCTATCGGCTCGCCCCTAAGCCCTTCGGGATCGAGAACGTTTATTTCTCCCGCCGTTTCGACGTAAGGTTTAAGGTACTCTTCCATATCTTCAATAGACATAAACCGTAAAGCCATGATGTCTCTCTCCCGTCGTCTGATAAGGTTGGGAAACGCACTCCGCGCCGGAAAATCCGGCCTCCAGAAGGAATTCTAGGGCGTTGCTTCCGCAGTGTCAAATAAAGCCTGCCGCCTGCCGCGCGAACGGAAAAAGGAGATTGGCGCCTACTTCACCAGCGAAGAGATTTCCTGTTTGCGCAGACCTTCATAATCGATAATGGTGCTGGTGTAAGTCGTCTTCATCATAGGACTTGATATGACGAAATCGGCCGTGGATCTGTCGCACGCCAGCACGATGTTATAGACGGTGGCGATTCTCTGCAAAGCATGGATATCCGGCTCATGCGGGTGCGACCGCATCGGGTCCCACAGGAAAATAACAATATCTATGGCGTGCTCCGCCACCATCGCGCCCACCTGCTGGTCGCCGCCTAGCGGCCCGCTTTTGAGCAGTGTTATATCCAGCCCGACATCCCGGCTTACCAGCGTGCCGGTTGTGCCTGTGGCGTACAGATCATGCTTTGCCAGCGAACCCTTGTTGAATTTGGCCCACTCGATCATGTCCTGCTTGCGCGCGTCGTGGGCGATAAGCGCTATCCGTTTTCGTGTCGGGAATTGCATTGTCATCTTTAAAACTCCTCTGAAGAGGTTTAGCAGTTTCGCGCATGGAATCGTTAGTTGCGCATGGCCGATATTCTAACCCTTTTCCCCGCCGCACCCCGCCTGTAAATTCAGATAAACCGGTTTCCAGCGGGGTTTACAGTGTGAGCGGGCGGGCGTATCCACTGAAGCAGATGCGACGTGGTTATCCTGCTATTTCTTTTTCAATCGCCTTTAGGATAGCCTCAGCCGCCAGGGTCGCTTTTATTGCGTCCTCTTGCGGAACATGCCTGGTTTGCCCGTAATCCCCGATGCCCCTAAGTTCAAAAAGCCAGTTCAGGTCTCTGCCGTACTTTTTGTCCAGTCTGCCGGTTTTAATGAATTTCTTGTGAAAGGCGGCGATGGCGCCGCTGTTATGGAGTAAAAGGCGGAGTAATACGCACGGGATGCGGCAAAATCAAAAAACTGCTCCGCGAGCAGGTTTTGTGCCGCCTTAAGAGATTCATTCGCCCGTTCAAGATTGGCCAGGATTTCCTGACCGTATTTTTTCATACAGAGATGCCTTCGCGTTTGATATTGCGGTAAAGCTGAAGATTCCCGGAATCGTAATCACCGACAGCCGCCGGCATGGCCGATATCAAATAATCCGACTCCAGCTGAACCGGATACAGTAGATCGGTAATAGTTCTGAGTTCCTGAAAATAGTCGAATGGCCCTTTTAATACAACAAGCAGATCAATATCGCTTTCGACCTCATTTTCACTGCGCGAAACGGAACCATAAAGCCTGATATTGCGCATTCTTGTTCCGTAATGATCTTCAAGAACCGTTTTACATTTTTCCACAATATCAGTGACGGTTATTTTTACGGATTGCATTATGTCTATAATTATAACCACCCAATGATATCGTAACAATTTCCTTTTTGCCCTGATTCTGTTTCTTCCGCCCCGCACACTCTCTTCGCGTATGTATCAGACATAGGCGGGGTTTACAGTATGAGCGGGCGGGCGTAGTATCAATCCGATGGATAAAATCGATTTAACCGGCGATCTGGCCGGCGGTCTGGCGAATGATCTGGTCGGCGCGTCGGCCGGTTCCGAGGCGACTTTCATGCTCGCGTTGTTCTGGGGGTTGATCGGCATGGCTTACTTCGTATACGGCAAAAAGCAGAGCAATCTCCCCGCGCTCGGCGCCGGCATCGGGCTGATGCTTTTCCCGTATTTTGTTTCCAACGCGTGGATATCGGCGGCGGTCGGAATAATCCTTACCGTCCTTCCGTTCGTTATGTAACCGACCCTTTCCTTAGTCTTAGATTCCCCACAGATAACAAAATCTTCACATCACCGGTAGCCTTCCCTTGCGAAGCGTAATCCCGTTCCTGTCATTGCGAATCCCGCCAAGGCGGGATGAAGCAATCTCTCCTATCGTGATACAGTTACAACCCAGCGCTGAAAGCTATCGGTTTCGCTGTGACAAATGGAAGAGAGATCGCCACGTCCTCCTTCGGACTCCTCCCGATGATCGGAACGATTTTACCCGAAGTATGAAAACAAAGCGTCATGTCAAAATCCCCTCCTTCAGCGAGTGAAACGAGCGATGAGGAGGGGTGCCGGCTTGCCGGGGGGTGGTGTACCTTTTTTCTTTTTTTAAACAATGCAGAACCCCTTCCGGCGTCGTACCGCGCTGAGAGCGCGGCACTATGCCGTTACAGGCTCCTCTGCTTACGCAGAGTGTCTCCCCTTATTAAAAAGGGGAGAATAAATGGTGCGGTAACATCACTTTTCGTTAGCGGTTTCGGCCAGTTTTACCGCTTCGGAGTGGATTTTCCTGAAAGGGATGCCATGTTTGCGGGCAAGCTTTGAAACGTCGTCGAATTCCGGTTTGAACCTCTTTTCGCCAGACGGGGCGACGGCGATTTTTACCCGCACCGTTCCGTACTTCGTCTTAACTTTCACGATTTTTCGTGGCAGTTCAAATCGGTCGACTTCATACTGCCTCAGCCCCAGCGACGGCGTTTCCTCCAGGATGATATCCCTTAAGCCGTCGGCTTTCACGGCATCGCACAGCGCGGAAAGCTTCCAAGCTTGCCTTCCTTTCTTCATCGTTATCGGCGTTACCCACGCGTCCAGCGCACCGCCCGCCATCAGAACCGAAACGGCGTGGCTTATCTGTTCCGGCGAGCCGTCGTCTATATTCGTTTCCAGTACGAGCAGTTTCTTTGCCGTGCCTACGGTTTCGCCCACGACAATTCGCAGAAGGTTCGGCACGCCGTCTTTCCTCGTCACCGAACCGGCGCCGTAGCCCACTTTCTCAGGTTTCATCGAAGGTATTTCGCCGAATTTCTCGCATAACGTGGAAATAATCCCAGCGCCGGTAGGCGTTACAAGCTCCATCCCGATTTTCCCGCCTTTTACCGGTGCCCCTTTAAGCAGAAGCAATGTAGCGGGCGCGGGCGCAGGCATGACGCCGTGCGAGCTTTTAATAAAACCGCTTCCGACCGGAAGAGGGGAGCACTCAAATCGCTTTACGCCGAGTTTATGAAAACCTATCGCCGTGCCTACAATATCGACGATGGAATCGACCCCGCCGACTTCATGGAAGTGGACTTCCTCAACCGGTTGTTCGTGTACTTCCGCTTCGGCCTCCGCTATCCTGTGGAAAATAGCGAGCGACGTTTTTTTAACATCGCCGGACAGTTCCGATTTTTCGATTATCCTTTTTATCGCGGAATAATTTCTGCTCTTCTGTTCTTTCGTAACCTTCACGTCGAACGATGTCGCGCCGATGGAATTCCTCGAAACCTTTCGCGAGCTAATCGTGTAACCGGTAAGTGGAAGCTTCTTCAATTCGCGCCGGAGGTGCGTTATGCCTAGTCCGGCGTCTATCAGCGCTCCGATTACCATATCGCCCGAAACGCCGGAAAAGGCGTCGAAGTAAGCTATTCTTACCGTCCCTCCTTTAGAGAGATGATTTTATGCGCCAGAGTGCCCGCGCCGAACCCGTTATCTATATTGACCACGGCAACTCCAGCGGCGCACGAGTTCAGCATCGCCAGCAGAGCCGAGACGCCGCCGAACGACGCCCCGTAACCGACCGATGTTGGAAGCGCGACAACCGGCACGGATACCAGCCCGCCCACGACCGACGCGAGCGCGCCGTCCATCCCGGCCGCGACGATAACGCAGTCGGCTTCTTCCAGCTCCTTCCGCTTGTCGAACAGGCGGTGGATGCCTGCAACGCCGATATCGTAAATCGTTTTCACCCGCGTGCCCATGATATCCGCCGTTACGGCCGCTTCCTCCGCCGAGGGGATGTCGGTTGTTCCGGCCGTTACGACCAGCAGACTGCCTTTGCGCCGCTTTTTCTTTTTTTCTATGGTGACGGCGCCGCTGGCGGTATGAAACTTCGCCGTGGCGGAAATTTTCTTCAGCGAGTTGAATATTTTCCTGTCGGCCCTCGTTGCGAGAAGCCTGTCCGAGCAGGCAAGCAGTTTTCGGGCGATGGCAGTTATCTGCGCGGGCGTTTTGCCGGGGCAGTAGATGACCTCGCAGAAACCCTGCCGCGCTTCTCTGTGATGATCCACCTTCGCGAAAAGCAGGTCTTCATAGCCTGCCGTTTCGATGCGGGAGAGCGCCTCGGCGGTTGTTATCTTTCCCGCGCG
>JAJRYM010000072.1 GCA_024275775.1 Nitrospirota bacterium | reverse complement strand
TGGAGTTATAGAAGATCTGATTCTGACTCTAAAGGAAAACTACACAATGCTCGTAGTCACGCATAACCTCGCGCAGGCAAAACGGCTGGCCGATTACTCCGCGCTGTTCTGGCTTCAAAACGGAAGCGGCCGCCTTATAGAATATGGAGAGGCCACGCAATTTTTTGAAGACCCGAAAGAACCGTTAACCGCCGCGTACCTGAAAGGTTTGCGAGGGTAACCCACTTCCCTCTACTGCGCGCCCCCGCCGACTGCATCGCCCGCGAGACGGCCTCCGCCGCTACACTCAAACCTTCTGCGGTTTTCCTTTTTTCCGTTAGCAGGAAAGGAATGGATACAATAAGTAAATCTACATTTGAATATGCTAGTTTGGGACAAGAATGATTTATCTCTATCTTGATGAGAGCGGCGATTTGGGGTTCGACTTTTTCGCAAAAAAGCCTTCCAAATATTTTACTGTCGCTGTAATGCTGGTGAAAGGCATAGAAAATAGAAGGAAAATAGCTAAGGCCGTAAAAAGAACCTTGCAAAAAAAACTTTCCAAGCGAAAAGAAAAGGAGTTAAAAGGCTCAAAACAATCCATACAGGTCAAAAAGTATTTTTACAGACATATCGAGTCTGTGCCCTTCGAGCTTTACGCCCTTACGCTCAATAAAAGACGCGTTTATGATTATCTGACGCAGAACAAAGACAGACTATATAATTTTATCTCAAGGAAAGTCCTCGAGGTCATCCCTTTTGAGAATGCGGCGGTTAGAGTTGGACTTGTAATAGATCGAAGCAAGAGCAAGAAGGAAATAAAAGAATTCAATGGCTATCTTATTCAACAGTTAAGCGGTCGGATAGAACCAACAATACCGCTGGACATAGACCACCATCTTTCCCATGAAGCCCATGCACTTCAAGCAGTTGATCTGTTTGCTTGGGGGATTTTCCGGAAATACGAAAAGGGTGATAAAGAATGGTTTGATATTTTCAGGCGCAAGATTAAATACGATGAGATTTATTTGCCATAAAAAAAGAGCGTGCCCTGTGAGCGCGTACCCTCTGGCTTTGCCAACCGATGGAAGGGAACACCAAAGGAACTCACAGCGGTCTTACCGCTCATAATTAGAATAGCGTTTGCTGAAAGTTTATGTCAAGTGTTTTTAGCTCAGTGTGTGTTAGCAAAGGTGATGACATAGTGGTGATAACCGCTTATCCTTTTAAGAAGAAGGATTGGAGATAAATTATGAAAGTCCGGTATGACAAGGATAGTGGATGCGGCCTATATTCAGTTGTCGTCAAAGAAGCCTGACGGCGGTGTGGAGATTAAGGAGAGGGTTATTCTGCACACGACCGCCAAAGATGAAATCGTTGCGATTGAAATCCTCGACGCCGGTAAAAAATTCCCCATCAAAACGCTTTTCAAGCTGGAGATTGCCGCCACAGGAATGTAATCTTTCCTAACGAAATCTACATTTGTGCGGCCGGCAGTAAAATCAAGTAAGAAACGGCAGGAATCCAGGATATCGGCCAGATACTTCTCCGGGTCACGCCGCATAAACCGGTTTCCTACTCTCATTTACACGGCGGATAAAATATTGATTCCGCATCGCATCGGCTTCAACAAGATCGACGCGACGATCGAAAAGCTTTTCCAACGATTCCAGCAGGCCGAAGTAGCGGTCATAATGCTCACTTGGAGCGCACGGTTGAAAGAGAACGAGAAAATCCGTCGCTTGATGCCAAATTGAAATCATCGTTTGCGCCCGAGCCAAAAAGCTCAAGGCTCTTTACCCGAAATCTTACGCACAACTCTTCAAGCGCAATCTGTTTGTCCGCTACAATACTAATCATGATTCGCTTTCCTCACAAATATCATAGTCGATAATATCCGATATTTCCCGCATATTTGTTGCGAGAAGACTAAACGTTTTTATAACAGGGAGTGGTAAAGGGCGGTATATTCGCGGGCGGACGCCTGCCATGATAGGTCGGCGTTCATGCCGTTGCGGATTATTTTGCGCCACTCATCTTGTTTGCCGAAAGTAGCTACAGCCCGATCGACCGCCTCCAGCATTTCATCGGGCGACGGTTTTTCGAATACGAAGCCGTTGCCTTCGCCCGTTGCCGGGTTCCAGTCTGTTACCGTGTCGTTCAGTCCGCCGGTGGCGCGGACGATCGGCGGGGTGCCGTACCGGAGCGAGTACATCTGGTTGAGTCCGCACGGCTCGAACCGCGACGGCATGAGAAAAATATCGGCGCCGGCTTCCACTAAATGCGAGAGCGCGTTATCGTAACCTATCTCCGCTCCCACCCTGCCGGGATGCTCCTTGGCGAGTTTCCTTAAAAAAGTTTCGTATTCTTTCTGCCCCGCGCCGAGAACAACGAGCGAAAAATCGAGTTTCAGTAAATCGTCTGCCGCCGCTTCTATAATGTCGAACCCTTTCTGCTCGATAAGCCGCGAAACCATTCCGATAACCGGGCGGGCGAGGTTATCTTCCAATTCAAATCTCTTCAACAGCTCTTTTCGGCATGCGGCTTTGCCCGCAAGGTTTTTCGCTGAATAGTTTTGCGGAATCAGAGGATCTTTTTCCGGATTCCATTCGTCGGTATCGATGCCGTTCAGGATGCCGCAAAATGAACCGCCCCGCTTTTCCAAAAACCCTTCGAGGCCGAAACCGAGTTCCGGCAAAATCGTTTCGCGCGCGTAGGTCGGGCTTACGGTGGTGACGGCACCGGCGAACAGGATGCCGCTTTTCAGCGCGGCCAGCTTGCCGTGATGCAAAACGCCGCCGTTCATTTTCAAAAAGGATTTCGGCAGGCCGGTAAGCCTGAACGATTTTTTTGGAAAATGCCCCTGATAGGCGAGGTTGTGAATGGTAAAAACCGAGGCTGTCTTTTGGAGGTTACCGCGTTCCCTTTCGAGTTTCAGATAGAGCGGCGCGAGCCCGCACTGCCAGTCGTTACAATGCAGAATATCCGGCGCATTCGAAAGGCTTTTGGCCAGCTCGATTACGGCGCGGTTAAAGAAAATAAACCGCCGGTCGTTATCAGGATAATCTCCCTTGTCGTCGCCGTACGGGTTGGGCCTGTTGCCGAAAAGTTCCGGCTGGTCGATAAACAGAACGTCCGTTTTATCGTCCAGCGCCCCTTTGAAGATTCCTGCTGTTATCGATTCGCCGCCGAGCGCAACGGTTATCTGCCGATGCGTATTCTCAAGCGCTTTTTTGGGGATGCTTCCGTAACGGGGAAGTACGGCTGTAACTTTATGCCCCAGCGATGAGAGAGCGCGCGGAAGCGCCGAGCCTACGTCGCCCAGCCCGCCGGTTTTGGCAAACGGCGTTATTTCCGATGAAACGAAAAGAATATTGAGAGTCATTTTTATTTGTCGCCGTTCGCCGGATGTTCTTCAGGCGTTTCGGCCGGCTCGACAAGTAGTATGTGGCCTTCCTTTTTTAGAACGCGCAGATGCTCCCCTTTGTGGATTTCATCGCCCGCGGAATGGACGTCCCACAGTTCGCCGTCTATCTCTGCGGAGCCGAACGGGTCTATATGGCTCATCGCCGTTCCGGTTTCACCCAACAGGCCTTCAGCGCCGATCGCCACTTTTTTCGGCTTGAACATATAAAGCCAGCCGACCACGAAAAAGAAAAGCAGGCCGAGCCCCGCCGCCACCGGCGCGATAACCGCAAGCCGCACTTTCATGTAATCAGCCGGGCTGTCTATGAGCATAACTGCGCCCAGTATCATCGATATCACCCCTCCGAGCGTGAGCGCGCCGAACGTAGGCACGAACATTTCGGCCACAAAAAATATCACCGAGAGAAACAGCAGGAGGATGCCTGCGTAATTGACCGGAAGCGACTGCAAAGCGTAAAAGCCGAGTATCAGGCAGATGGCCCCCACGATGCCCGGCAGAAGAACACCGGGGTTGGAAAGCTCGAACATAATCCCGTAAAAGCCTAGCATTAAAAGCATGTACGCCAGCGTGGGGTTTGAGATGATGTTTAGGAATTTCTGCCGTTCGGTCATTGCCACTTCAACGCGGGCGGCGCCTTTCGTATGGATAACCTTTTTGCCCGTTTCCGTTTCCACGCTCCACCCTTCGAGTTTTTTCAGCAAATCATCGAGGTTATCGGCCGTGAAATCTATGATGTTCTTTTTAAGCGCCTCCTGCTCGTCCACGCTCACGGCTTTGCGGACGGCTTCCTCGGCCCATATCTCGTTTCGCCCTCTTTTTTTCGCTAGAGACCTTATATACGCCGCGGCGTCATTTTTCACTTTTTTCCGCATCGTCCTGCTCATTTCCTGCCCCCCTCCCGCCACAGGGCTGGCCGCCCACTGAGACGTTCCCGGCGCCATGGCCGATATGTGCGCCGACATGGCGATAAAGGTTCCGGCCGATGCCGCGCGTGATCCCGACGGCGCCACATAAACCGCCACAGGTATGGACGAACCGAGAATTTCTTTGATGATAATCCGCATGGAGCTGTCGAGTCCGCCGGGGGTATCGAGCATTATCACGATAAGCGAAGCGGACTGTTCGCTGTTTATTTTGGCGATATTGCCGCCGAGGTATTCCGCGGCGACCGGGTTGATTATGCCATCGTATTTAAGAATCTTCACATCGCCGGCATTCGCGGACGGCGCGAAAAGAACGAATATCGAAATCGTCAGGATGAGCGTTGTAGCAGTTTTCATATCCGAAGTTCCCATAAATAAAGACAAGCTTATTTAAACATTTTTTATTGCTTTTTCACACCCGGCGGGCGGATGATGTTTCTTATGGAAACGGTTGAAATAACATTGCACGCTCCGGGAAGCGGAGTAATCGGCGGCGATGTGAAACATCAGGATGAAGAGTGGCTTTTCCTGAATCTTGAAAAAGCCGAAACATTCCGCCTGACCGAAGAGGAATCATGGGAAAGTCGGGACTGGCATCTCGGTTTCAAGCGGACGGTAATCCGCGTGAACGGAGGAAAAGGCGGGCCGGGCGGATGCGGCATGGCATGCGTCCATGATATTGACGACATGAAGCGGGAAGAATTCCTGGCGCTGACGGACGACGATTTTAGAAAATTTTTCGATTCGGTAAAAAAGGTTCCGGCAGGCATCCGGTTTACGGGCGACGCAATCAAGCCGTGCATAGACGGCTGGAAGCGGGTTGTGGACGGGAAAGTAACGCCTAATCTGCTAAAAGGATGGAAACTGAGACTAGCCGACGGAAAGTCGTTCGCCAAGATGATGGTCGTATCGGCCGAAGATGACGGCTCGGCCGTTGCGATTAAATACGGGTTTCAGCCTGCCGACGCGGAACCGATGGGGGAAACGAAAACCGTTGTCATAAAAGACGGCGACGGGTTCAGCTTCGGCGACGGTTCCCTCGGTTCAGCCGGGGCGTGGGACATCCGGTTTGAAGCCGGCGAATTTTACATGAACTCCGCCGTGTCGGGGCCGGGCATGGCGGGCGGGCTCGGAAGCAGAAAATATTCGGCCTTTTTCGATGAGATAACGAACGCCAACGACGGCGGTATCTTCTTTATGGATGAATACGGCAGACCGTTCCGAGGCAGGAAGTGGTACCGGTACAACCTTATGGGGAAACACAGGCTTCACGTAAACGGCAACGTGTACCTGATAAACACGGGGCAATCCGTTTTCAAATTTCAGATTTTCGGCTATAGCGAAACGCCCGAAAAGGTAGAATTCGGCCGGTTCGCGATACGTTTCGCGCAACTTTAAAATTAATCCCGAACCTCTTGTTTACCTTGCGGGTATTTCTGTTAAAATAATCCGAGATGGGCGAATAGCTCAGCTGGGAGAGCACCTGCCTTACAAGCAGGGGGTCACAGGTTCGAGCCCTGTTTCGCCCACCATCTTTTTCGGTTTTTGATGAAACGTGGAGCGCCTCTGTGGGTATGAAAAAGGGCGGTTTGAGCTACGCCGGGAACATTACGATTCCCGACAGAATGTTCTTCAAGATAAGCGAAGTGGTGAATATCGCAGGCGTGGAAGCGCATGTGCTCCGCTACTGGGAAAACGAATTCGTAGAGCTCACTCCCCGCAAAACCAAAAGCGGCAGAAGGCAGTACACCCGGCGGGACATAGAACTAATCATGGAAATCAAATCGCTTCTTTACGACGACGGCTTTTCGATTGCCGGTGCGAGGAAGAGGCTTCAAAAACGCAAAAAGACCGCCGCGAAGGAAGACGCCATTATCGAAGCTGTGCGCCAGACCAGAAAAGGGCTCAACGAAATTCTGGGCATTCTTAACAGCTAAATTTCAATTCTGCTGAACAGGTAGCCTGCGTGGCTCATGCCAGGCAGTTCCACGCGGTCGCCGTTTTCCGGCGCGGCCGATTCCGGCGGCAGGATGATTCTGTCGAATTCCGACCAATAGCATGTAAGAGGGAAATTCTTTGTCCGCAGGATTTCTTTCGTTTTGCGAATTATCCCGCTTTCCGGCAAAAGTTTCCGGGCGTTCGGCGTTATCGCTATCCGGGCCATTGCTGTTCCTGCCAGCGGGCTTCCAAGCGTTATCACCTTCGCAGATTCCGCAGGCAGTTTAGCCGCCGCCCTTACGGCAAGGAGACCGCCGAGGCTGTGCCCTATAAAAATCACGCCCCGCCCGGCGTACCGTTCGGCAAGAGCGGCAAGTTCATCGGCGGCGGTTTCTATGTCTCTGCTGTATGAGCGGTAGCCGAACGAAACAATATCGCACCGGCCGCGTTGTTGCAGAAAGCGGCGGAAAATAATCCAGTGATGAACGGTGGCGAGGTAGCCGTGCACCAGAATAATAACCGGCGCGTCCCCTTCCTGCTTCGGCAACCGTTCAGTGCGAACGCCGAGCGCGGAAAGCATCCATAGCGGTGGAGCGAGAAAGAGGTAAATCGCCGTGTAGAGCAGAAGATAGAGATAAGCTTTCGCGTGCCGCAGGAACAGCGTGAACGGCGGAGTTTCGCGGTTTCCGCGCCCGCCGAGAACGCGGTTGACGGCTTCGATAACGATTAAAAAAAGAAGCGGAAGAAAGAAATAAAGCTCAACCGCCGTTAACAGCATAGACGACCGCCAGACCGGTGAGCATCAGAAAGAATCCTCCGATTCTAAGGCTTTTCGGATTAACCTCCGCCATCAGGCGGGCCATATTCTGCATGCCTGCGGGGTTGATGAAATACGGAATCCCCTCGATTATCAGCACAAGACCGAAAGCGGTAAGCAGGACTGTCATATCGCTGTTTCGCTAGCTTTATCCCCGCCCGCTACGAACGGGAGTAGATTGAGGCAAAACGTCAAGTTATCCATTTGCCCTGCACGGTAAGCACCAGCTCGATTACTTCCCGCACGGCGCCGCCTCCGCCCGGTTTGTTGCAGACGAAATCGACAACCGGTTTTACCGATTCATCCGCGTCCGCCGGGGCGGCTGAAAAGCCTGCGGCTGTCAGCACCGGAATATCGTTGATATCGTCTCCCACGAAAACGGCCTCTTCGGCGGTCACTCCCAGCTTTTCAAGCAGGCGGTTGAACACTTCCAGCTTGTCGCCCGCGCCCTGTACTATTTCATTCATTTTGAGTTCCGCGACGCGGTGTTCGACCACTTTGGAATATCGGCCGGAGATGATAGCGAACATATAGCCGATATCGCGCGCCACGGCGATGCCCATGCCGTCTCTTACATTGAAATGCTTGGACTCCTTACCGTCGTCGTCGATGATTATTTTGCCGTCCGTTAAAACTCCGTCAACATCCAGCACGAACAGTTTTATCTTTTCAGCTTTTTTGAGAACATCCGGGGGGGCAAGCCGTTTCATACCACGCCGGCTTTCAGAAGATCGTGCAGATGAATGATTCCCTCCACCCGTTTGCCGCCGGAAACGATAACCAGAGACGTTATTTTATTATCCTCCATCAGTTTTACGGCCGCGCCGCCGAACGCTTCCATATCAATCGTCCGCGGGTTTCGCGTTAATATTTCGCCGGCCGTTTTGGCCATCGGGTCGGCCTCTTTTTCCATAAGCCGCCGCAAATCTCCGTCCGTTATAATTCCCTGAAGGGCGCCGTCCTTATCCACTACGGTCGTAACGCCGAACCGTTTCGTCGAAATTTCATGAAGCACATCCTGCATGGAAGCCGATGCCGCCACTTTGGGCATATCGGCGCCGGAGTGCATGAGGTCTTTCACTTTTATAAACATTCCTCTGCCGAGGCTTCCGCCCGGATGGAAGTTTGCGAAATCTTCCTGTTTGAATTCCTTTTTTTCCATCAGCACGATGGAGAGCGCGTCCCCCATGGCAATGAGAGCGGTTGTGGAAGATGTAGGCACCATATCCCACGGGCATGCTTCCTTTTTTACGCCGGTATCGAGAAAAACGTCCGCCGCCTTCGCAAGGGTGGAGTCGGCCCTTCCGCAAAGGGCTATCAGTTTAAGGCCGAACCGTTTTATTATCGGCAGGAGCCTTACCATCTCTTCCGATTCGCCGGAGTTGGAAACCGCCAGCAAAAGATCGTCGCGCGCCAGCATGCCGAGGTCTCCGTGAATCGCCTCGGCGGGATGCAGAAAGAAGGACGGCGTGCCGACCGAAGAGAGAGTGGCCGAAATCTTTTTGCCGACCATCCCCGATTTGCCCATGCCGGTAACGACCACTCTGCCGGTGGTTGCAAGCATAAGCTCAACCGCTTCGGTAAAATTGCCGTTGACGGAGTTGGCCAGGTCCGCGAGCGCGTCCCTCTCCATACCGATGATTTCTTTCGCTCTTTTTAAGACGTCCACGCTGGTGATTCTACTTTATGCGAACCGGCCGGGCAACGGCGCTTCCCGCAGGCGGGCGGAAAAAAGGATTTGCTCCGTGGCGATCAGGAGAAGATTTCCGGAGGCTCCTTGAGGAAATTCACGAACATATTCTTTTCCACCGATTTGTCGTAAGCTTCCTCGGCCGATATCCACCCCTTCTGAAGCAGGTCCATAATGGCGTTATCGAGCGACTGCATGCCGTATTTTTTTCCGGTCTGGATTGACGACGGTATCTGGAAGGTTTTACCTTCGCGGATAAGGTTGCCGATAGCCGATGTGCATACAAGTATCTCGAGCGCGGCGCATCTGCCTTTTTTGTCTATCCGTTTGAACAGATTCTGCGCCACAACCCCTTTCAGCGCTTCCGAAAGGGTGGTTCTTATCTGTCCCTGCTGGTTGGCCGGGAATACGTCTATTACGCGGTCGATGGTTTTACCGGCCGACTGGGTATGGAGCGTTCCGTAAACCAGATGGCCGGTCGCGGCGGCTTCGAGCGCGAGCGCGATTGTTTCCAAGTCGCGCATTTCGCCTACGAGAATGATATCGGGATCTTCACGAAGCGCCCCGCGAAGAGCGGCGCCGAACGATTTCGTATGTTTGCCGACTTCACGATGGTTGACGATGCAGCCCTGCCCCTGATGCACGAATTCTATCGGGTCTTCGATTGTCAGGATATGATCCCTTCTCTCTTTGTTGGCGTGATCGACTACGGCGGCGAGAGTCGTCGATTTGCCGGAACCGGTCGGCCCTGTTACCAGCACCATGCCCTTCTGAAGAAGAGCCATTTTTTTTACTATAAGGGGGAGGCCAAGGTCGTCGGCTGTTAGAATCTTGCTGGGAATTTCACGGAAAACGGCGGCGATACCGTTTTTCTGCATGAAAAAATTGGAGCGGTATCTGGCGAGGCCGGGTATTTCATAACCGAAATCGAGGTCTCCCGTTTCTTCGAACATTTTTATTCTGTCTTCCGGGCAGATTTCGTAAAGCATGGCTTTCAGCTCGTCATGGTCGAGTTCCTTGTATTTGACTCTTTCCATTTCGCCGTTTATGCGGAGAATGGGCTGATTGCCCGCGGCCAGATGAAGATCGGACGCCCCCTGTTCGTTCATGAGCTTAAAAAACGCATCGACTTTCGCCATATCATTTTCCCCTTGCTAAAAAATTCTCTAAAAGCCCGAACACCTTTTTTTCAGGAAACCGTTTTCCCGTCCATATCCGAAAAGATTCGCTTCCCTGATAAACCAGCATCCCCAAACCGTTAACGGTTTTAGCTCCCTCTTTGTCTGCTTTTTGCAACAGCCTAGTTCTTTCCGGAGCGTAAATTATATCATATACGTACTGCCCCTCATGAAACCGCACCGACTTTACCGGCAGAGGGTCGGACCTTTTCATACCCACCGGCGTGGTTTGAACAACGAGGTCGCTTTCCTCTATAGCCGACCTCGCATCCCCGGAGCCTGCGGCGGCGAGGCTGATTTCCCCCAGCTCTCCAAACAGCTTTACCAGCTTCCTTCCGCGCGCCGGTGTGCGGTTAACAACCGTAATGCCCGCTACGCCTTCCAGCAGAAGGCTTGCCGCGATCGACCGCGAAGAACCGCCCGCTCCTATCACGGCCACATTTTTACCGGCAGGGTTGAAGCCTGCGGTTTTAAGCGACCGTATAAATCCCGCGCCGTCCGTATTGGAACCGATTAGCTCCCCGTCCTTGCCGGTTATGGTGTTGACGGCGCCTATCAGTTTCGCCTGCTCGTCGAGGCAGTCCAGCAACGGCACGACCTTTTCTTTGTGCGGCACCGTAACGTTTATTCCGGCTATGCCAAGCGCCCGCATGCCGGAGATCGCTTTTTTCAGATCGGCCGGCTGTACTTCAAACGAAACGTAAACCGCCGGAATCTTAAGTTCGGCCGCGGCGGCGTTGTGCATCAACGGGGAAAGGGAGTGCGCTACGGGACAGCCTATAATGCCGAAAACTTTTTTTTGCATGATTACGGAAGCGGCACCTTCCAGTTTCTCAAAACTCCTTGAGGGGATGCGGGAGGGATAATCATCTCGTCATTCACGGCAAGGGTGAGGTTGCCTAGATTGCCGGTAGTAAAAACAAAACTTTCGTTTCCTTTCAGGACGATGCTTTTTTCGGAGCGTACGAACATATCCTTCACGTCCCTGCCGTCGATGACTACCAGAATCCAAACGTCTTCCTGTCCGGCAGAGATGCGAAGATGGTACTTATAGGTTTCCGCCGGCTCTTCCGCTTTCTGCGCAGGCGCAGTTTCGGCTACGGCCGGGGTTGCGGTCTCTACGGCCGGTTCCGCCGAAAGCTGAACGTCCGCCGTTGCCGGTTTTGCAACCGGCGGCTGTTCCTTCTCGGCGGCAGGTTTCGGCTCTGCTTTTTTCGGCTCGGACGGAGCAACGCTTTTAACCTTAGCCGGTTTTGCGGGGACTGCCGGCGGTTGCGGCGCTGTGGGCGAAGATACAGCGTTGACAGGCGCCTCCGCTTGCGGAGCGACTACCGGCTCTTCACTTTGCATCCGCATTACAACCAGAGCGCCGACGAGAAGAATTGCCAGACCGCCCGCGGCAAAAAACAGTTTCCGCCCGCCCGGTTGCTCGACGTCTATTGTCATCGCCTCTCTTTTTGGAATTGCATCGCCAACCGGACCGTACTCGGCGATAATTCTATCGGCGTCAAGGCCGAGGAAAGATGCGTACGTTCTCAGAAAACCTTTCAGGTAAACGGGGGCGGGGAAACAGGAATAGTCGTCCTTTTCCAGTCCGCGAAGGTACTGCGCATTGATGCGGGTTGCTTTGGAAGCTTTTTCTATGGAGATGCCTCTCGTTTCTCTTTCCACCATCAGTTTTTCGCCCAAAGAGGCCATGTTTTTATTCTCCATACACAACAAACGCAACAGCCGGCCGGAGGCAGATTTTATCCGCCAGCCCGCCGGTTAAGAATTAACCTATTCATTTTACAAATAATCTTTGACAGAAGGGCAAATTTTCTCTATCACTTTGAGGTAAATGAGTTTAACACTGCTGGTCAACAGGCATCCTCTCCGGTTGGCGGCGCTTTCCGGATTATTGCTTGTTCTCATTTTCCCTCCTTTCGGCCTGAGCCTGCTTGCGTGGGTCGCGCTTGTTCCGCTTATGCTGGCGGTTGCGCGCAGAGACGGATTAACCGCCTTCAAAGCCGGATTCCTCTGCGGGTTCATCTGCTTCTGCGGGGTGATGATGCCGTGGATAATGAACGTGCTTACGGTTTACGGGCATGTATGGTATCCGCTTGCAGTTTTTTTCGCGATTCTGCTGATGGCCTACCTCGCGCTCTACTTCGCGCTTTACGGATGGGCGGTATCGGTTTTCGGCCCGGCTCCCGAAGCGGTTATGGTATCTCCGCTACTTTTTGTTTTGCTTGAATATGTGAGAAGTTATTTTCTCGGCGGGCTCCCGTGGGCTCTTATAGCGCATTCGCAGGCGGAACAGCCCGCCGTGATACAGCTTTCCGCCTATGCCGGAACGGCGGGCGTTACTTTTCTCATCGTACTGGTGAACGCTTCCATCGCGTTCCTTATACTTAAACGGCAACAGTGGAAAAAGGCGGCGGCGGTTCCTCTCTTTGCGATACTGCTCGCAACGGCCAATGTTTTTTGGGGTTGGCATCATATACGCTCGGTTGAAGAGATGGGCGGCGAGGAATTTACCGCGAGCGTCGTTCAGGGGAATATAGATCAGGGAAGAAAATGGGACGCCGCTTATACCGGGCAGACCATCGCCGCCTATTACGGCATGACGAGGACCGAAGCGCGAGGGAAACCAGACCTTGTTGTATGGCCGGAAACGGCGGTGCCGTTCTTCTTCGATCGCAACACGGTTCAACGCGACCGTCTGCTGAATTTCTCGAAAGAGATAGCTACGCCGATACTTTTCGGCGGGATGGGGGTGGAGCAATCGCCCGAAACGGGTAAAACGGAGTTTTTTAACCGCGCCTATATCGTCACCCCGGCCGGCGTGAAGGGACATTACGATAAGATGCACCTTGTGCCTTTCGGAGAATACGTTCCGTTTCACCGCTTCCTGTTTTTTGTGGATAGAATCACCGACGCCGTGGAGGGCGATATACAGGCGGGGAACAGCGCGCAACCTCTCATGGTCGGTTCGATTCCGGTGGGAATTCAGATATGTTACGAAATAAAGTATCCCGGCTTGACAAGGCGGTTCGCGCAAAACGGCGCGAGAATCATGGTGAATATCACAAACGACGCATGGTTCGGCCGGTCGGGAGCGTCGGCCCAGCATATGGCTTCCCTTCCGTTTCGGGCGGTGGAAAACCGGGTTCCGATAATCAGGGCGGCCAACACCGGCATTTCGAGTTTTGTGACCGCCACGGGAAAAATAATCGCCACAACCCCGCTTTTCAAGAAAACCTCGCTTGCGCGCAAGCTTACCATCCCTCCTTCCGCCGGAACCTTTTACACCCGGTTCGGCGATGTTTTTACTTTTCTCTGCGCGCTGGCGCTTGTGGCGGCGTTTCGGGCGGGCCGCAAAGACAAAGCATGAGAATCCTGATAACCGGCATCACCGGCCTGGTCGGCTCGGCTCTGGCGGATGAACTGCGCCAAAGGCATGACATTATCGCCGCCGTAAGAAGGCCGCTTAAATTCAAGGATACGTTTGCGAAAGAGAGGCTAGACCTGAACGATTCCGACACGATAAAGGAAACCGTGGAAGCCGCCATGCCGGATGCGGTGATTCATTGCGCCGGGATGACTTCGCCGGACGAGTGCGAACAAAACAGGGAGGAGTGCGAGCAAATAAACGCGCAGGCAACCGCCGGGCTGGCTGTAGTCTGCCGCGAGATTGAAGCGAAGCTGGTTTTCCTTTCAACCGACCATGTGTTCAGCGGAAAGGAAGGATTTTACAAGGAGGCGGACAGCCCCGCCCCCATCAACTTTTACGGCGCGACAAAACTTGCGGCGGAAAACGCGGTGCGGAAAATCCTGCCCGGTTCGATAGTAGCCAGGCTACCGTACATTTACGGCAAAAGCAGATACAGGGGAGACCGGTTTACCGAATGGATTGTTGAATCGCTTAACAGCGGCAGGGAAGTGCGCCTTTTGGAAGACCGGTTCCGCTCGCACTGCTATCTTGGAGACTGCGCGCGGGCGCTGGCGGCTCTTCTGGAGGAAGGGTGCGAAGGGCTTTTCCATCTCTCCGGCGGCAACAGGGAGTCGCGTTACCGGTTCGGCGTTATGCTTGCGGAAATATTCGGGCTGGATAAAAGCCTGATTATTCCTTCACAGTCGGATGACCCGGCCGAGAGGGAAAAGTTTTCGGCTGAAAGGCCGCGCGACATTTCGCTTAACAGCGAAAAACTTTTGCGGGAAACGCGGTTCGCGCCGTTAACGATCGAGCAGGGGCTTGAAAATCTTAAAAAGTTTTTCTCGGCTTAGCATGATACGGATGGAACGGCAGTTTTGCGCGAAAGGAAAAGATTAGCGGTTTACCGTGTCGCGGAAATCCTTGCCTGTTTTAAAGAAAGGCACTTTTTTGGGCGGAACGAACACCTTCTCTCCCGTTTTGGGATTCCGCCCTTCCTTGGCCGCGCGATGCCGCACCCTGAAACTGCCGAAACCTCTTATTTCAACCTTGTCTCCGTTGGCAAGCGCTTCAATGACGGAACCGGTTACGATGTCAATAATCTGTTCCGCCTGCTGTTTATTGACCTGAATTTTCTCAGCCAGTTTTTCGGCCATTTCGGACTTCGTCATACAATCCCCTTAAATGTTGCTTTAAAGGGTAACAGAAAAATATAAACCCTTCAACATAAGTATGTTATCTCAAAGCAATCAGTTATAGTTGTCCTCCATTGTATCCTCGAAGTGCTGTTCGACGTAATCATCGATCATATCGTTAAGCCTGTCCTGAAACATATCGATCTCTTCAATATCGTCGATATTGTCCAGATGATGCTTGATCATGCTTTCAAGCATCGGCATAAGCTCGTCCGTGCTGAGATTTTCTTCAAGAAGGAGACGGTTTATTTCTGAAAAAATTTTTTCTTTACGGCTAAAATCCATAGTATTCGCCTCCCTTGGATAATTTTACAATATATTTCATGGAAAAATCATCACAATATTATGCGGGCACTATTTTAACAAAACCTGATGTGTACTGCTCATTATCCTTTTCGCATCTGTCCATAAGGCTGTCGAGTTTCTCCCTGTAGCGGTCCGAATCGAGCGCGTCTATAAAACAGTCGTAAAAACCTTTCGTTTCTTCGATAATCAGCTTTCTGTCGCCGTCATTAACCTCGGTTTTTTTCACTCGCATGCCAAGCTGCGACTGATCAACCTCGCCGCGTATCAACGCCGTTCCCGCCGTCATACCCGAGCAGAGATAGTACCCGACCGGAGTTACGAAATCGTACATATTGAGAACAATCCCGATGGAGCCTTGCGCGTACTCCATGAAATAGTCTTTCACCCTTCTGCCGAAAATCATCACCGGCGGCGTACGGCGTTCAACTTCGCTCTTGAATTCGGTAACGAATTTGTCCCACCCTACCGTTTGAATGCGCGCTCTTCGTTTCTGATACATAAGAAGCATGGCTGTAAGCCGCTCAGGGTCATCCATCTCCCTGTATGCGTCGTAATCTATTTCCCGCCAGACCTGCGGCACGCCCGCCCCCGCGCGAAGCACGCACCTGTTGCCTCCCTGCCCGGCGACCCGGAATTTGCCGGATGGCGCGTACGAGGCGAACAGGTCGTCCACCGAGCCGGAGATGTTGAGTTCCGCCGGGTTGCCCGATGTGCCTATCGCCACCTGCGCGTCGCCCGGACACCAGACGTTATTGGGAAACCGCGTTGGAAAAGTTCTTATTTTCAGGCCGTCCGCGAAAGCGCATGAATGGTTGCCCATCATGCCGTAAACTGTTATATCCGCAGGCCCCGGCACGCCGGAACCGATGAGATTCTGTCCGCAGACGTTGTGCAGGGTAAAGCGCTCAACGCCTTCGCTTCTCGCTTCTTTAATCATGCGGTTGAGCCGTTTGCTCGAGAGGGCCATCACCCCGCAGTCTATTTCTATTTCTTTCCGTCCCCGCGCCAGAGCGGCCACTTCTTCCTGCGGTGTTTCGGCGTTTAGAACTACAGCCGCTTCCTGAAGTTTTTCCGTATTTTTCATAACTAGAATTTCTCCCGCCCGAACAGCTCGTACAGGAGCGGGTCGGTGCCGTGATACCGGAATTTGCGGGAACCGACAACATCCTCGTGGGTTGTGAAGCCGAGCCCCGCCGCAAGGCCTTCCATGCCTCTCATCCAGGACTGCATCATTCTCACTATCATTTCCGCGCCTTCTTCGGGGTCTATGCGGTCTCCGTATTTCCGGGATGTTATTCCCCACGCGCACTGGCCGGTATGGCACCGCCTGCACACGGTGCATCCGAGCGGGTATAGATGGCGCGAACCGGTGCCGATGAAATCGAACCCTACCATCAGGCCGAGCATGGCGGCCTTGGGAGACGTAAACGCCCCTTCTCCTATAAGGCTCACCTTTTCCCGCAATCCGTGTTCTTGCAGGGTGTCGTGCGCCACTTTGCCGAAATATAGAATGTTAAGCCCTTTATTGAACAGGTCGCTGGCGCCTGCGGCGCCGGTGGTGCCGCTTCCGCCGCGTATGTTTATGTAGTCGAACCCCGCCTGCGCCAGAGCAACAACTATATGCTGAACGTTCCATGCGGTGCCGTATATGTCCGCTCCCACGAGCTTATCTTCGCCAAGCGCCGCCCGCAGTGAATCGACGCGCATCCTCAGCTCTTCTATCGAATACTGAAGATGCTGTGGGTTGGGGGAGTTCACGTCGCGGTAAGGTTCTATACAGCGAAGAAGCGCTATTTCGTAATCGTTTTTCGGGGCCGGCAGTTTGCCGCCCTTTCCTTTTTTGGCGTCCTGCCCGTACTTCATGCTTATGCCGCCGAATTCCGTTAAATCGATCCACGGCCCGAACCCGCCTGTTCCGAACTGCACGATGCAGTCCTTGAACACCGGGGCGAACTCCGGGTGTATGTAACCTTCGCCGGTGAAAAACGGCCTTCCAAGCTTTACGGACGCCATGAGCCTCGCGAGCATGGCCTCGTGGGAGTTCGAGCCGTAACTCATGTGGGCGTCGAACACCGGTATGTTTACCTTGCGCCTGCGCTTTGGATGTTTGCCAAGATAACAGTTGGTAAGATTGCCGGCGAACTCGTTCAGGTTGTCACGGGGAGGATTGAGAATGATGGAAGCGTCGATAAGAAAATCTTCCCATTCAAGCGGGCGGTCGAAATTGGACATAGAGCCGACCATGCTCTTGCCGTAGGCTCTGCGGACGTTTTCGTGCACTTCGCGGGGCCCTATCTGCCCCGTGCCGAAAACCGTGTAGTTAGGATTTTCATCTACCGTGATGGCGTTCGTGGGGCACATGGCCACGCACCGCTTGCAGTTACAGCAGTCCAGATCCATTACGTGCAGTTCGTTTACAAGGTAACCGCCGTTTTCTCTTACTCGGCGGCCGTCGTCGTTAACCTCGTGCGACCGCATTTCAAATACCCCAACCTTGCGGGAAAGGTCTGTCAGATTATGGGTGCAGGCGACGACGCAGGTACTGCACCAGATACATTTATCGGGGTCCACCTTCACGCGGTACTGCCCGCCGACCTGGCCTATTCCGCACTGGAGGGGGGGGTCGTAAACTATCTTGCTACTGTAATGTTTCACCGAAAACTCCATTCAGGTTCCCGTGGTCGTCCATCTCGAACACCGTTATACGGCCGGGCTCGCAATTAATTGATTTGTAGTTTTTCCCGGAAAGGAAGGCCGTCTGGTATATGCACTTTTCTTCCGACGACCAGATGACCGACTTGCCGTCGTCGCTTCTTCCCATCCAGAGCTGGCGCAGGCCGTCGCGGTCGCGGCCGCTGAGGATGCGCGAGATTCCGTTTTTTCTGATAATTGAAACAAAGGACGAAGGCCCGGACATTTTGAAGCGCGCGATTTCCGGGCTATTCCTCAGAAGATTTTCATACTCTTTGAATGTTTCCGGAGGGAGCTTTGCTTCTTCCTGCGGATACATCTGGCACATGGCCCATTCAATCTGCTGGTAACCGAGGTCTCTTTCTATAAGAAGATTATCCAGCTCCAACAGCATGGCTTCCGAATCGGTGCCGACCATCGACTGTACGCCGGCGGCGCTTACGCCCTGCTTGTTGGAAGGGGAACTGGAAAGATCGCCGTTATGAATGATGTGGGAATTGATAAACCCTATCGGATGTATGCCGTACCATACGCCTTCATTGACTATTGAAGTCGGCCAGCGCATATGCGTAAGCACGGCTGTCACGTTCATATCGGCGTATTTTTCGAGTCCGTAGGTTTTCACGGTCGTCGCGAGATCGTAGGCTGTGTGGAAGTTGCCCACGTTTTTGCCGGAGCTGAAAATACGGGCTTTTCCAATGTTGCGCAAATTGAATTTCTCTACGATTCTGCGCATGTATACGTCCGGGTTGGTCGTGTAATGCCTTCTCATCATTTCGTCGCTGGTCGGCGGCGTTACGAAATAACGGCGAAGTTCCGGCAGGGCGTACTGCCTGTAGATGGCCGGTTTCACGAGCGATTCCATTTCACCGATATGCCTTACGCCGAGCCGGTGGCCGGTGATAAGCTGTTCGAGCTCGTTGGCTATGTCGCGGTTGAGGTACATCACGTGAAAAGCGTAAAATTCCTTCATGTCGGGATAAATTCCCCGTATGTAAATGCCGGCTCCGTTCGTGCCTCTTTCCTGAAGCTCCATGGCGGATTTGATTGACGCCATCAGGTCAACATCCCCGATAGCGGCGTAAAGCCCGCAACTGCCGGGGCCTACGCCGTGAAGGCCGAAATCGCCCGGAGTAATCTCGCGTTTTTTAGTGTTTATCATATTTCCTGATCCTTCGGCCTCACAACATAACGCGGGCAGTATTCCCAGCATTTCGAACAGCCGCCGCAGTTTTCATTGGCTTCGAACAAAGCGCCGGAAGGGTTCCATTCAATCTGTTTTTTATCAACGCTGTCGTCCGGGCAGGCGTGAAAACACCAGTCGCAAGCGCTATCCAGGCCGCCCACGCAGGTTCCGCAATAAAAACAGCGCTCGGCTTCCACCGCCGCTTCCGCAACGGAGACTCTTTTAACGTACGGCTCGAAATTTTCGGCTCTGACGGACGGCGAAACAGAGGCGCCCAGAAGGCGCATCCGTTTTTCATAGTATCGGCCGATATTCATTTTGTCGTATGTAACCTCTTCGCCCGGTTCTTCTAACAGCTTCCGCCCGGACAGTTTTTGATGCAGTTCATCGGCGGCGCGCCTTGCGTCGGCGATGGCGTGAATAACGGTTCCTTCCGCGCCGGGCAGTACGTCGCCCGCGAAGAAGATGTTGTCGGCCGGTTTTTCCCATTCGTCCGGTTTCTGGCCGATAGCGGTGAAAAGGATATCGGTATCCAGCTCTTCGGTTTCGTCCAGAATCGGCTCGGGCTTTCTTCTGCCGGATTCATCCGGCTCGCTTAACCGGTTTTTCTGGAACACGGCTTTCTTGCCGTCCCATGAAATCGGAGCGAGAAGAAATCCGAAATCCACTCCTTCTTCCCGCGCTTCGCGATATTCGCTCATGTGGGCCGGCATCTCTTCTATTGTGCGGCGGTAAACAACCGTAACGGATTTCGCGCCCAGCCTTACGGCCGTCCGGCAGGTATCCATCGCCACGTTGCCGCCGCCGATTACCACCACGGATTTCCCTTTCATCGAGTCGCGCCGGCCGGACTGGGTCTCCTGCAGAAACCGGAGGCCGGGCGTTGCTTTGTCGCTTCCCTCGAACCTGGCTTCCACAGGAGTTCCGGCGCCGGTCGTTACGATAACGGCGTCGAACTTGGAGCTTAACGATTTAAGTTTTTCCCCGTCCACGTTATAGCCACTGCTCAGCTTCACCCCAAGACCGAGGATAAAACCTATCTCTCTATCCAGCACCGCTCTCTCAAGCCGGTATTCCGGGATGCCGTATCTCATCATCCCGCCCGGTTTCTCGGCTTTCTCGAAAATTTCAACCGTGTATCCGGCGCGGGCTAGGTAATAGGCGGCCGAAAGGCCTGCCGGCCCGGCGCCGATAATCGCTACCTTTTTAGGATTCTCCAGCTTCTCTATCGGAATTTTCCAGTTGGGGTCGAAACCTTCGTCGCCGATAACCATTTCAAGATGCTGTATCGATATCGGGGTATCGAAACTTCCCCGGTTGCACGGCGATTCGCAAAAAGCGTAGCAGACCCTGCCGAGAACGGCGCGGAAAGGGTGGCTTTCCATCATTATCTGCCAAGCCTGCTCGGTATCGCCTCTGCTGAGCGCGTACAGCGAACCGGCGATATTCGTCCGGGCGGGACAGCCCGACTCACCGCCGCAGGGAGCAACTTTATTTTCCCAAGCGGGTAATATCACTTGCTTGGCGATTTTAATCATACCACTCCATTTCGCTGTGGGTAGAAAGATACCCGTATAATACAAAAGATGATTTTTCTATCTAAACTCTGAGTTTAAAGCCTATCAGGTTTTGGCGGGAGTTTCAAAATCAAAAAGGCCGGCTCTCTAGCTAACTATTTTAAATTCAAGCTATTATACATTTACCGCAGTACGGGGCAAATTCCGCTTTTGGAGCCGTTCAGGCCTTTTATAAGGTCGCGACGCGTGCGCCTGAGTGAAGCGGACTCCGGCCGTCAGCCCGGCAGGTTTCAGAAATCTGCGGAATTTCGCCCCTTTTTATCGAGATATCTCTGCAGAATCAACTGCGCCGCCATTTTGTCTATGACCTCTTTCCTCCGTTCGCGGGACATATCGGCCTGAAGAAGCACCTCTTTGGCTTCAAGCGTGGTGAACCGCTCATCCAGATAATCAACCGGCAGGCCGGACGCCGCCCGGACGGCTTCTCCGAATTTTTTAGCCTTTTTGGCTATCTCTCCCACGGAGCCGTCCGCATGCAGTGGAAGGCCTACCACCACCTGCACGGCTTCGTATTGGCGGATTATCTCCAAGAGTTCGGCGATATCCTTCTTTTTGCCTTTCCGGTGAATGGTGCGTACCGGCTGGGCGGTGATGCCCAAGGGGTCGCTTACGGCCACCCCTATCCGCTTTTCGCCGAAATCGAGCGCCAGCACTCGGCTTTGTTCGTCCGTCATGGCCCCATTCTATTCCATAAGCCGCCGCAGATGCGAAACCGGCCGGTTATTCAGCTTTGCAAGCAAAGCGGTTTGTAATAGAATTTCGCTTATGGACGGCTGTATTTTCTGCAAAATCGCCAAGGGAGAGATTGCTTCCAACATCGTTTACGACGGCGAGCTGGTTATCGGTTTTCGCGATGTGAATCCGCAGGCGCCGCATCATTATCTTATAATCCCCAAAAAACATATCGCCAACATCACGGATATCGGCGAGGACGATTTGCCGATGCTTGCCGAAATGTTCCGGGCGGTAAACAGCCTCACCGAGGAAAAGGGAATGCAAGCCAGGGGATTCCGAACGGTGATGAACCAGGGCAGAATGGCCGGGCAGACGGTTGACCATCTGCATCTGCACATACTGGGCGGACGGGTGATGGGCTGGCCTCCCGGCTGACCGGTTGCGCTTTTTACGTTACGCCCAGCCTGTAAAGACATGAGCGCATCAACGCGCGAATCGGCCCTGCAACTTCTGTTTAAAACTTTTTACAGAAACGGCTATTCCAACTATCTGCTGGAAAACCTCCTTAACAGCCGTCCCGACATGGAGGACAACGACAAACGATTTCTTAAAGCGCTCTATTTCGGCGTGCTGAGGCAGTCGATTTTTCTGGATTACCACCTCGCGCGCAAATGCCGCAACCCGCTGGAGAAACTTCCCGCGCGTATTCTTCTGATACTTCGCATCGGCCTTTACCAGATTATCTTTATGGAAAGAGTGCCTCCGCACGCCGTTGTGGACGAATCTGTAAAGCTGGCGCGCAGGTACGGCCATCGCGGCACGGCCGGTTTGGTGAACGCCCTTCTGCGCCGTTTCGCGGCGGAGGAGAAGGAAGCGTTCCGCATCGATATAAATGAAGAAAGTTCCATCGAAGAAATTTCGGCGGCGGTTTCACACCCGGAATGGATTGTTAAAAAATACATCGACCGGTACGGATTCGGCGGGGCGATGGAAATTCTTCGCGCGAACAACGAGGAGCCGCCCGCATCTTTTCGCGTGGACGATTTCCGAACGCTTGAGGAGTCGGAAGTCGAGTTCATTAAAAACCGGTTTAACACCCTCGGCGCCGAGCTGAAAAATGCTCCCGGCTCTCTTGTGAGACAGCTCATGAAGTTCGGAGTAATCGCACCGCAGGATCAATCGTCCCTTATCGCGGCCTCGCTTTTAGCCGGGGCGCG
>JAJRYM010000071.1 GCA_024275775.1 Nitrospirota bacterium | reverse complement strand
TCGGCCTCTCGAAAGAACTGGAAAAACGGCTCGGCGAAAAAGAATAACCGCCCACGGCCGCTTGAAAATTTTAAATGAGAAAGATGGTCGGGGCGAGAGGATTCGAACCTCCGACCCCCTGGTCCCAAACCAGGTGCGCTAGCCAGGCTGCGCTACGCCCCGAAGCTTTTTAATATAGCAAAATTCTTCGGTGGCCGTCGCCTATTCTGGCTGAGCCGATCCGCCCCGACCATCTTCACATTTTTCCTGAAAAACTAACTATCAGTGAACACTAGCGTAAGCAGCTGTCTTTCACCACGTACATCCGCCAAAAAGGATAAAATGAAAAGAAAGGAGAATGCGGTTTCAGGCCTGTTTAAAAAGGGGCGAGCCATGATAAAGAAAAACATTCACGGCAAGGAAGTCTGCTTCTACACGGACGATGTGGAGAAAGGCGCGCTTAAACAGCTCTATGCAGTAATGGAGCAGGACGCCGTAATCCGCGGCGCGGTGATGCCCGACGTGCATCAGGGCTACTCGCTTCCCATCGGCGCGGTGGTAAAAGTCGAAGGCAACATCTCGCCCGCCTATGTGGGGTACGATATCGGCTGTGGCATGGCCGCCATAAAGCTGGATATAGACAAAAGTCTGATACTCCCCCACGCCGAAAAGATCGTCCATAGCATACGCAGAGCCATACCTACCGGGTTCCATCACAACAAAACCGAAACCGAATGGGATTATGAAAACCTGCCGCGCTCGGAAATGCTGATAAAACTTTTCCGGGAGAAAAACGGCTTGAAACAGCTAGGCACTCTCGGTTCGGGAAACCATTTCATCGAGATCGGCCACGACCCTGAAAACAGGGTATGGATTATCATCCACAGCGGAAGCAGAAACGTCGGCTGGCAGACGGCCGCGTGGTACATGCTCCGCGCCGCAGGCAACAACCGTTTTCTCAAGCCGGATTTCTCCAACGTTAACAAACTGCTGAGGCGGAGCGAGGGGCAATACTTCCTGCGCGCCGATTCGCAAATCGGCCAGGACTACATAGCCGATATGAACTTCTGCCTTAAATTCGCTTTGGCCAACAGGTTCGAGATGATTCGCCGCATCGTGGAGCAGATTGATCATTCCACCGGTTGCGGAAAAAATTTCGCGGAAGCGTCGGCGATAGACCGCAACCACAACCACGCGGAATTCAGGGACGGCGCATGGATACACAGAAAAGGAGCCACCCACGCCGAACAGGGAATGACCGGCGTTATCCCCGGCAACATGAGAGACGGTTCTTTTATCGTAAAGGGAAGAGGAAACCGGGACGCGCTCTGGTCGTCTGCTCACGGCGCGGGAAGAAAGATGAGCAGGCACAAAGCGAAGAAAACCATTCCGCTGGAACATTTTCGGAAAGAGATGGAAGGCATCGCTTCCTCCGCCTGCAAGGGAACGCTCGACGAAGCCCCGGACGCCTATAAAAACATTTTTAAAGTAATGGAACAGCAAAAGGAGCTTGTGGAGGTAATCGCCTACATTAAACCGATTATCAACATAAAGGATACCGGCAAAAGATAACAACCGGGCTGAAATTACTGAACCGTAAACGTCCTGGAACAGGTCTGCGAACTATTCGCGATAAAAACGGTGTACTGCGCTCCGAATGCCAGAACCGGTTCAAGAGATATCGTCTCTCTTGCTCCGGCAGGAGCGGCGCCGTGAGTAACCGGAGAAGCGATTGCGTTCGTTGTTGTCGTTATCGCCCAGACTGGGACACCGGCTTTATTAACGCTAAGGCTGAATATATTGCCGATGGTCCATGAGTAGGTCGGCGTGGCGCCGGCCGTAACGGTTATCGCGCAACCTGCATTGGCAACCCCTCCACCACTGTTACCCGTACTACCTGAGCCGCCATCGCCGCCGTCCGATTCGCCGTCGCCGGAATCGGAACTGTCGCCGCTGTCCGAACCATCGTCGCCGCTGTCCGAACCGCTATCGCCGGAATCCGAGCTATCGCCGCCGCTATCGGCATTCCCATCGCCGCCCGTGTTATCGGTTCCGCCTGTATCTCCGGTGTTGCCTGTGGTATCCGTATTGGTGTTATCGGTTCCGCCTGTATCTCCGGTATTGCCTGTGGTATCCGTATTGGTGTTATCGGTTCCGCCTGTCCCTCCGGTGTTGTCGGCGCCGGTACCGGGTTTTACTATAGGCAAAGGCGCCCCTCCCTGATTCATTAGAACAACATCATTTGCCGAAGCCACCGGCTGAATGCTATTTTTTTGCAACATCGTATTCAGTGATGAAAGAACCGATGAGTCGTTCAACACATCCGAAAGGAGCGTCGCCGGGTCGGAGCCGGATGGAGGATTTGCCGCAAAATGGTTATCGATGCTCGAATATAAATTCTGGATGGTTGTCGATTCATTGGAAGCGACCCAGCAGATATCACCGGGCGGTGCTGGATATACGCCGCCGGGGCAGTGCATCAATCCGGCGGCCGTAGTGGTGTCATCCACCGAGATATTCAAAAAAGCCTGCGGGGTAATCTGATCGTCTGGGATTATGCACATCTTCGTAAAAGTTCCGCCCGCATCGGAAGCGGCCACGAAATAAGGCGCCGTTCCCTTCAGTGACAGTTTGCCTATATCGAAAGTTATGGAAAAATTTCCCGCGCCGTCGGTAGTTACGGGAGCGATTCCCGAAACGGATTGCCAGCCGGTAGCTGTTGGTTGAACTATGCTCACCGGAGCGCTCTTCAGCGGAGCGCAACGAGTCATTGTGGAAGAACGGCCGGAACTGCAAAGAGGTATCGGTCTGGAAGAAGGAGAGGAAACGGCAAGCGCCGTAGCCTGTCCGGCGCCGCTTTCAAAGCCTAAAGACTGGAAGGACGCGGCGCTAACGGACGTTCCCGAATCTCCCACGTTTCCCGTAACCGTAACACTGCTGTTTACAGTAGTGGTTGAGACGCCCAAGCCGACACTGCCCCCGCTTCCGCCACCGCAGGAGACCGCTGAAAAGAGCAGAAAGAAATTCAGCAGTAAAGAAAATATCCCGCCTATGCGGATTTTAGGTAACCGGCCGGGTGTTTGTGTAGTTATCAATAGTTTTATTATAATTGTGTATCGTAAAATGCTAAAAGTTGATGGTTAATTAAATATAAACTTTTGCCAAAAAGCAAGCTCCAAAATTCGCGCGCTCCCTAAAAAAACACGGGTTATAATATTTATAGAAATTCAATAAACCGGATTATATCTCTCCCGGCTTGGAGGCCCTGATGACCGATTCTGGAAAAGAAAAAAACCGAAAACGTTTACTCATGTGCAGGCCTTCTTTCTATTCTGTCGATTACGTCATCAACCCCTGGATGAAGGGCAACATCGGCAAAGTCGATCGCGCAAAAGCTAAAGACCAGTGGAACCGTCTGCATGAAATTATCGCCTCGCGCGCCGAGGTAGAGCTGATAAAACCGGCGGACGGTCTGCCGGATATGGTCTTCACCGCCAACGCGGGGCTCGTGATGGGCGGCGATGTTGTGCTCGCGCATTTTGCTCATTCCGAGCGGAGTCCCGAAGAGCCTTTTTTCCGGAAATGGTTCGAGGCGAATCGGTTCACCGTCCATACAGTTCCCGACAATCTTTTCTTCGAGGGAGCGGGCGACGCCCTTTTCGATTCCGACGGCCGAAAACTCTGGGTTGCGTACGGCGACAGAACGTCGCTCGAAATCCATCCGTGGCTGGCGGCTCTTTTCAACGTGGAAGTGGTCAGCCTCAGGCTAACCGACAGGCGATTTTATCATCTCGATACCTGCTTCTTCCCTCTTCCCGGCGGTTACCTTCTCTATTACCCGGACGCCTTCGACAGTCGCTCCGTCCGACAGATAGAACGGTTCGTGCCGGCACCCAAAAGAATCACGATAGACGGCGCGGACGCTTCGGCTTTCTCGGCCAACGGCGTGGCGCTGGATCGGACGGTGATAATGCACGCCTGCTCCGAAGAACTGCGCGCGAAACTTTCCTCCGCCGGTTTCGAGACGGTCGTAACCGACCTGTCGGAATTCATGAAAGCGGGCGGAAGCGCCAAATGCCTTACGCTCCGACTCGACGAGCCGGTTCCGGCAACAAGCAGTGCCCGCTCGGAAGTCTCGTCGAGGAAAATCGTCGCCGAAGGACAGCTTCTCGATGCTGGGCGGATGAGCGGGATATGCGACGCCATCGTTATGGGCGGCGGTTCGTTTCGGGTTCGGCGCATGCGGATAGGCCAGAGCAGGCAGGCGCCTTCGACCGCCGAGATAGAGGTTACCGCGCCGGACGTATCCATTCTGGACAGCCTGATCGAAAAAATCGTTCGCTTGGGCGCGAGGCTTCCGGCAGGCGAAACGACTGACGCGAAACTGGAGCATGTCGTAAAAGACGGCGTGGCGCCGGACAATTTTTACAGCAGTACGATTTACAAAACCGAGGTTCGGGTAAACGGCGGGTGGGTGGAAGTTTCCGGACAGCGTATGGATTCCGTTGTGGTGGTAGCGGACGGCGAGGCGCACTGCGAACTTCTGCGGAATATCAAAGCGGGCGAAATGGTGGTAACCGGCAGTGACGGCGTACGGCTTGTCCGCGAGACGGCGCGCGCGGAGCATGGCGAAGGGTTCGGGTTCATGCAGTCCGGCATTTCCAGCGAACGGCGGGTGGAGCTTTCCATCGGGCGGATCGCGTGGGAGATGAACCATATAAAAAATAT